>JAWOEP010000271.1:0-5776 GCA_046482705.1 Desulfotignum sp. | reverse complement strand
AGTGCGCATCCTGTTGCCGGAGGTGCATATTTTGCAGCCCCTTTCATGAAATGCGGCGGTCACAGCACCCGCCTTAACAAAACTGGAGGTTTTCTTGAACGAACTGCTCTGGCTGGCCATGCTGGCTGTCAATTTTGGATGCATCCTTTTCACTTACAGGTTTTTCGGGCGTGTGGGGCTTTATGCCTGGGTGCCCCTGGCTGCCATTGTGGCCAACATCCAGGTGATCAAGCTGGTGGAGCTTTTCGGCATCACCGCCACTTTGGGCAATATTGTCTATGCATCCTCTTTTCTGGTCACTGATATCCTGTCTGAAATGTATGGCAGAAAACAGGCACAAAAAGCGGTGTTCATCGGATTTTTTTCCCTGGTATCCATGACGGTGCTCATGAACCTGGCCCTGCTGTTCACACCGGCACCGGATGATTTTGTCCAGGACAGCCTGTCTGTTATTTTCGGGTTCATGCCCAGAATTGCCGGGGCCAGTCTGGTGGCATATCTGATTTCACAGACCCATGATGTCTGGGCATATGATTTCTGGCGCAGGCGGTTTCCCGGCACACGCCTGATCTGGCTGCGCAACAACGCCTCCACCATGGTCAGCCAGTTTATCGATTCAACCGTGTTTACCCTTCTGGCCTTTTGGGGGGTTTTCCCTTTGGGTGTCCTGGTACAGATTTTCTGGACCACCTATCTTATCAAATGGGTGGTGGGAGCAGCTGATACCCCGTTTATTTATCTGGCCCGCCACTGGTTTGACCAGGGAAAAATACCCAAAGATTGAACAGCCTCACAGGGCTGAAAGATTGTTCCGGCTTTCATGACAAAAGGTACCCTTTGAGACGACGGTGAAACAGCATTTTTTGTAACCGGTTTTACTGTTGCCGTGGTTCATGTGTGTTTTTTTTGCTGTGCTGCCAGGTCAATATCGATAATTTTTTGTTTCAGGTATGGTTTGGACTGGTAACTGGTGATCTGCATGATTTTCCGGGTCAGTTTGCCCAGCCGGGTGATATTGGTTTTGATGGTTTCCACGGTTTTATAATGCGGGTCGGTGTTTTCCATATCCATCACCAGTATTTCACAATGGCCGGAAACAATCTGCAGTGGCTGGTTCAGTTCATGGCAGATGGCACCTGCCATTTCCAGCACCCCCTGGAGCCTTTCGCGTTCCCGCATTTGATTTTGCAGAACAATCATGCGCCGTCCCACATTGATTCTGGCCTGCAGTTCAGCCATGTTATAGGGTTTCACCACATAGTCATCCGCACCGGCTTCAAGACCCTGGACAAGATCCTCACTGTTGTTCCGGGAGGTGAGCAGAATCAGATACAACGGGTCTTTGTCTTTGCACTGCCGAAGCCTGCTGCACAGATCAGGACCGCTTAATCCCGGCATTTCCCAGTCCAGCAGGGCCAGCTGCGGGGCATCCTTTTGTTGAAATGTTTCAAATGCCGTATCCCCGTCCTCAGTACTGATGACGGTGTATCCCCATTTGGTCAGAACCGCCTGGAGCATGGTACGGGACACCGTATCATCTTCAGCGATCAGTATTTTCATGAAATACTCCTTTAATGCAATGTTTCAGGCAGATATTATTCCAGGTTATACCTATTTTACAGTTCTGACTCCATGGCTGCTTTAACCTGCATGTACTTATGTTCCAGCGCGTTCATCAGGGGGGTCAGCTGTTCTGTGTCCTTGTCTTTGCATGCCTTTTCCATGGCCTGTGCGGTTTTATACATGTGTCGGGCAGACATGTTTGCAGCAGCACCTTTTATTTTGTGTAACTGGGTTCCTGCCTTATCTGTCCGGCCCTGTTCCAAAAAAGTTCTGGCTGCAGCCAGCTGTTTTGGCATGTCTGACAAAAATTGTGCCATGATTTTTTTTGCCAGATCCTGGTCCCCCATCACCCGGTTGAAAAATTCGGTGCGGTCAAAGACGCTGGTATCTGCATCCCGGTTATGGATGTCACAGGTTTGGGATTTATGGCCGGTATTCATCCCCTGCCCATGCAAAACTGTTTTTTCCCGGGGCAGCCATTTTTTCAATTCATCTGCCAGCGTCACCGGATTGACAGGCTTGGTAACATAACCGTTCATCCCGGCGGAAAGACATAATTCCCGGTCCCCGGCCATGGCAAGGGCGGTCATGGCAATAATGGGCACATCATGGCTGCAGACTTGTGACTGCGGGCTGCGAATATGACGGGTGGCTTCCAGCCCGTCCATTTCAGGCATCTGCACATCCATGAGCACCAGGTCGTAGCAGAAAGATTCCAGGGCCTGCACTGCCTGGAGTCCGTTGGACACAGCATGGGCATGCAGTCCCAGTTTTTCTAAAATACCCAGGGCCACCTGCTGGTTGATGATATTGTCTTCAGCCAGCAGAATGTGCACATTGCTGTCAAGATTCAGTTTCAAGGAATCTCTGGCTGTGTGGCGGGTAGCAATGGGCTGGGGTGTGGTATGTTTTTCTTCTGCCAGGGCAAGGGATAACACCCCCTGCAATTCCTGGGGCTGTGCCGGTTTGGTGAGGTAACCGCGGAATCCTATTTCAGCAAACTGTCTGGTATCGCCACGATTTCCCAGGGAATTGAGCATTACCATACGGGTGTTGTTCAGGCGGGGATCTGCCTGGATAGCTGTGCCAAGCTCTTTTCCGTCCATGCCCGGCATCTGCATATCGATGATGGCCACCTGAAAAGGATCTTCTTCATCCAGGCCCCTGGTTAACGCGTTAAGTGCTTGTGTGCCGCCGGCAACATCAGTTGGCCGCATCCCCCAGGAAATCATGTGTCTGGTCAGAATTTCCCGGTTGGTGGCATTGTCATCCACAATCAATACCCGTATGCCGTGCAGGTCTGCGGGTGATATGTTCCGGGTCTGCGCGGTCAGGGCCTGTCTGCCCATATCAGCGGTGAACCAGAATGTCGACCCCTTGCCCGGTTCACTCTCAACACCGATACTGCCTCCCATCATTTCCACCAGCTGCCTGGAGATGGCAAGTCCCAGGCCGGTACCCCCGTACTGTCGGGTGGTGGAGGCGTCCACCTGGGAAAATTTATGAAACAGCAGGGCCATTTTATCCTCAGGAATGCCGATACCGGTGTCCTGGACAGTGAAACGCAGCATGACCCTGTCACGGGTTTCAGATACCAGCGAGACCCGTACCACTACCTCTCCGGCACGGGTGAATTTGATGGCATTGCCCGTCAGGTTGGTGAGAATCTGGCGCAGCCTGCCCGGATCTCCCTGCAGCAGTGCCGGCACGTCAGGGTCGGGGCTGCAGATCATTTCCAGCCCTTTTTGCTGGGCCCGCAACGCCAGGGAGGCGGCAAAATCGTCCAGCAGGCCAATGAGGTCAAAATCCAGTATTTCCAGGTCCAGCTTGCCGGCCTCGATTTTGGAAAAATCCAGGATGTCATTGATAAGATTCAAAAGCGCTTCCCCGCTGGTGCGCACAATCTGTGCATACCGCTGCTGTTCCTGGTCAAGTTCGGTTTCCAGAAGCAGTCCGGTCATACCGATGATGCCGTTCATGGGGGTGCGGATTTCATGGCTCATATTCGCCAGAAATTCGCTCTTGGCAATGTTGGCCATTTCTGCCTGCACCGCCATGGTGTTGGCCCGGGCGGTCTGTTCTTCCAGGTCGGTTTCCGCCTGCTTGCGCTCTGTGATATCGCTGTGTGAGCCGGCCATGCGGAAAGGTTTGCCTGCATCATCACGGATGGCTTCTCCCTTGGCAAGTATCCATACCAATGAGCCGTTCTTATGTTTCATGCGAAATTCAATGGCATATTTTTCTATTTCGCCGTTTAAATATCGCTGTACGTATTTTTCGACCTTGTCACGGTCTTTTTCATAGAGCAGATCAGTAAATGTATTAAAGGTATTTTCAAGTTCATGGTCCTGGTATCCCAGCATTTCTTTCCAGTGTTTTGATAAAAACAGGTCATTGGTACGCAGATCCCAGTCCCAGATCCCGTCACTGGTACCGTTAATGGCCAGTTCAAAGCGTTCCTTGGTTTCCTGGAGTTTTTCCTGGGCCTGTTTTTGAAGGAAAACAGAAGATTGCAGTCTGGTGTGCTGGGCTGCTGCCTGTGTGTCGATACGGCGCAGCAGCATGAAGAACAGCGCTGACAGAGCGGCAAAAATCAGGATGCCCGCCCCTGTACCGGCTATTACGAGCTGTCTGTATTCTGCCTTACGTTCTGAAACATCTGCCATGATCAGCATATCTCCCACTTCAGCTTTGGACACATCCAGAAGAGGGCTGGCCATGATATGCCATGTGCGGTCATTGAAACGGGTTTCTGCAAAAGTGGTGCCATGAATATGGTTGTTTTCCTCCACAAATTCTGCAGCTTTGTCAGGAAAGGGTGTGAGGGTGGAATAGATCAGTACATCCCCATCAAAGCGGTCCCAGTCAGCTGCGCGGCCGAGCATTTTCATGCCGGCTTCCCAGCTGCTGCGCTTCAGATCGGTTTTGCGGATGGCCAATGCCAGCTCAGCGCCGGTCTGCTGGTGAATACTGTCAAGGACATCCTCGATTTCCTTGCCCAGTTCCACATATCCTGCAAGTGCACCCTGGTGAAAAACCGGCTGTACCACCCGCAGGGTAAAGGTGCCCAGAGGTCCCAGTTCAATGCCATAAGCGGTTTTCCCGGTTTTCTCTGCCTGTATCGCTGTGAACCGCTGGATATGGTCGGCATGTTTTTCAGGTTTGTGGACCCGGAGCAGACAGATACGGGCAGGATCCAGAAAATAAAAATGGGTAATGGCATAGCGGGTTTTCAGTCCGGCAAAAACAGGAGTATATCTGTCCAGCAGTTTTTGGCGGTCACCTTTGGCAAGGGCGGTGACAAGATCTGTTTCATTTATCAGGATGTCCTGCATGGCAGCCATGGCCCGGCTCTGTTCATCCAAAGCCCTGGAAAATTCCCTGTCTGCCTGGGTAAGAATCCGCTGTCCAATCCTGTCCATCCGGGTGGTCTGCTGGTGTGCCATCAATGCAATGAAACCGGCTGCAAGCAGCAAAAAGACACAGACCAGCGGAATCATCAACCGTTTCAGAACCGGTGTGAATGATATATCAGCACCATCCCTGGAAAAAATTTTATTCCTCCCATTTTTCACGGACCAAAACCTTATGCTGTGGTAAAATGTCTTAATTTCGCTGGAGTATATGGTTTGCTGCCAATAAAATCAAGAATAACCTCGCCGGTAATTTCACAGGCCGGCGCCATGGCAGAGATAAAATTACGATATCAGGTCCGGATCTGCCCGCTGCCCCAGGCCACAAATTTGGTGGTGGTCAGTTCCCGGATACCCATGGGACCGTATGATGGAGTTTGGAACCGGACGTCCGGCCAGGCCGAGTTTGGTTACCCCTGCTGCCATGGCCCCTGAAGACACAAGGATGACCTTGATGTCCCGGACATGCAGCCGTCAGATCTGCTCCGCAAGACAGGCAATGATATCCGTATTCAGGCTGTTTTTTCTGGTCAGCACACCACTGCCAACTTTGACGACAATACGGTGTACCGGTCCAGGCAGGGGAAAACTGTTGCGCGTGTTCATGATGGCCTTTACAAACCTCCATCTGGTATTGGCAAAATGCTTTCATATGCCTATTTGCTGGAAATGTCAATGGGGCAGGATCTGAAAAAGGGACTTTGATCAAAAATTCTTGCGTTTTCGGAAAATGCCTGGTACATAGCCTGAACAGCAATTGCGGCTGAAGCCGTTGGTATATTAGCAGGCCCTGCTAATAT
>JAWOEP010000255.1:0-8435 GCA_046482705.1 Desulfotignum sp. | reverse complement strand
GTAACCGAAGAGCAAGCCCGCGTGCGTCACATACTATTGTCCACCGAAGGAAAGGACAAAGCCGTGGTGAAATCAAGAGCGGACAGCTTGCTGCGGGTTGTCTCCAGGTGAACGCCCTGATCAGTCAGTTTCCCGGCAACCAGATCAATCCTGATCAGGCAGGGGTATGGGAAAATTTTTTCAGACCTTTTTTTTCCGGTGACAAGTCCCTGGATGACAGAGATCCCGACATGATCATTAATTCTGTGAAAGACTGGCTTGATGCTGAAGATGATGAGGCCATCAGCGGTCTTTCAGGTGCAGAGTCAGACTATTACCAGGGATTGGAGCCGCCTTACGCATGTGCCAACGGCCCGTTTAACCATCTGGAAGAACTTTTGTCCGTGCAGGGGATTTCAAAAGATCTCCTTGAGATGAATCAGTCAGATGGAAATATGCTGGAGATGGACCAGGCAGATGAAAACATGGGTGCTGGCCCACAGCCAACCACCTTCGGTGATGTGTTCACCGTTTACGGACTTGACGACATATCCCTACAGGACAGCGGCTTCCGGTATCCGGGACAGATAAACATTAATACAGCTGACAGGGCTGTTCTGGCAGCGATTCTTCCTGAAGGAATGGAGGGACTGGCCCGGGAACTCATTGATTTCAGAGACCAGAAAACCGACGACGGAGAAATGTTTGTGAACCAGCTGGGCAAAGGATGGTATAAAAATGTAATCGGTCTGCCCCCAAAAGAACAGCAGCGCATGGACCGCCTTGTCAGGTATGCAAGTGATACCTTTAAAATTGAATCCACAGCCTGGAAAAACTCGGCATCAGTGACGCTGCTGGCATTTGTGAAAAGAGAAAAAGATGCGGCCTCCGGCAGATGGCAGTGCCGGATTCTCCAGATGGAAAGACAATAATGGGAATCTGATAAAAAGGAACAATTGATGAGCAGATCATTCCTGCGCCTTGACATTGACCATTTCGGCATTCGGGCCATGGTCGTGGAACAGGGTGTTAAAAAACGGTCGGTCACAGATGAATGCCGGGTTTTGTTTTCAGAGGTAACATCTGAAGATGAAAACCAGGACATGTTTGGTGCTGCCATGGATATGGCTGCCCGGAAAATGGACCTGCAGTCATGTGCAAAGGCTGTTATTTTTGTACCTGCAGGCCATGTCTGTTATAGAATCCTGCACCTGCCCTTCAGGTCAAGAAAAAAAATTTCACAGATTCTGCCTTTTGAGCTTGAGTCGTTTTTGCCCGGAAATGATCACGGCTATGTGTCGGATTTTCATCTGCTGGATATCCCGGGAGATGAAAATCTTATTCTGAGCGGCTCTATTGCTCAAACAGCAGTGGAATCATATTTTACAGCACTTGCCTGTTTTAAGATCCAGCCCCGGGTTATTGCACCAAAGGGATCTGCTGCTGCTGCGGGCTTTTTGCATCAGCAAAAAGACATCTCCACATTTGCATTTGTATATCTTGCCCCGTACGAAGCCGCTCTGGTGCTGGTGAACAACCGCATACCCTGTGCTGTGCGGACATTTTCACCCGCGGTCAGGGCATCTGGTGACCTCCTTGCTGATGCTGTCAGACAAACCATTATCGGTTTCAACCAGAGAACCGGGGTCCAGGTGGCATTTGATGTTGTCCTGTGTGTGGATGAAACATTTTCCCAAGCAGATATGGTCTGCCATGCCCTTGAAATAAAACTGGCAGACCAGGCAGGCCTGAGACCGGTGGAAGCAGGATGTCAAAAAGGGCCGGCGGTGGAGATAGTCCGCCCGGGCAGCCTTTTGTCAGATATCCTACCGGACAAACCTGTCAGATATCTGTTAAATTTCTGTAAAGGAAAATACGGGGCCAGTTCCTTTGTAACCACCTATTTTTCTCAACTGGCGGCAAGTGCTGTTTTATTTGTCTGTTTTCTGGGTTTGGTGCTGGCCCATGCGGGTATTGACAATGCAAAACTGCAAGACCGGATCGCAGCTATTGATAAAAAAGCGGTATCATTGTATATGGATACCTTTCCGGAAAAAACCAGGGTACAGGATCCCTATCTTCAGATGAAAGCCAATGTCCGGGAAGCCATGAAAAACGCAGGCACGACTGCCGGCACAAACCCGTCCCGTGATAATGCAGAGGTAAATGTTCTGGAAATCATCAATGAAATTTCTAAAAAAATACCCGATGGCATTGATGTGGAAATATCAGGTTTTTTGTTTAACAAGGGACGTCTGGTTTTATCCGGATCAACCGATAATTTTAATAATGTGGACAATATCAAAACCAGGCTGGAGTCGGCAGCCTTGTTTCAAAAAGTTGGTATCAGCGGTGCTGCAACCGACAAGCAGGAAGACAAGGTTAATTTTAAATTTAATATAGAATTGTGAAACACTATCCATGATTGCTTTTTCAGATCGTGAAAAACTGGTTCTTATTCTGGGCGCTGCCTTTCTGGTGGTGTTTTTCGGGTATCAATTGGTGATTGCACCGGTTTTTGAAAAAAGACAGACCCTCACACAGGTGCTGCAACAGAAACAGGCTGCCCTGGATGAAATGGTATTGCTGCAGCAGGAGTATGCATCGGTTTCTTCTGTTTTTGACACCAGGGTGCATGCACTGACAAACAGAGAAAAAGGGTTTTCATTATTTGCCTTTCTGGATTCCCAGGCACAGCAAAGCGGTGTCAAAACCAATGTGGCATATATGCAGCCTTTCAGCAAAGATATAGAAAAATCATCCTATTCCCTTGAAACCGTAAAATTCAAACTGGCAGATGTGTATTTAAAGGAACTGGTAATTTTCTTACACCGGATCTCGTCATCTGAAAACGCGGTTGCAATAACCTCTTTGTCATTGAACAAAACCGGAGAGAACAAAGAAAAACTTGACGCAATTGTCGAGGCCCAGACACTGATGGTAAAGGAAACTTCCTAGCATGCATCCCAAACTGGTTCTGTTTTATATACTGTTTTCCATGGCAGCCTTTGTTTTTTTTGTGTTTTTGCTGTTTCCCGGCAAAAAGGTGGCGGCATATCTGTCAGGTGCAGTGACAAAGCCGGATGCAATGGTACAGGTGACCATGGATGATGCAGATCTTTATCCGCCGCTGCGGCTTTCTCTGGACAAAATCCGGTTTGCCCTGGGCCCGGATATAACCATAAAACCCGCTTCTTTTGCCGTATCTTTGTCTCCGCTGGTATTTTTTGAAAATGAAAAAAACATCAGGTTTCAATCAAAATTATTCCAGGGAAACTTCCATGGCAGCCTTAAATTAACCCGTCTTGATCCATTGGCGGCATCAGCAGCACATATAATTTTTTCCGATGTCAAAACAGGTTCCCTTGTGTATAATACCGGGCTTGCCGATATTACCCTGAGCTGTGAAATAGACGGTGAATATATATTTTCAAGACAAGAAAATGAAAAAAAACAGGGGCAGGGGACCGTTTTTTTCCGCAATGTTTCCGCTGTGATGGAAAATTCCCTGTTTAACCGATTGAATCTGCCTGCAGTTGATTTTTCTCTTGTCGAAGCAGGGTATGAGCAGACCGGCAAGACCCTGACCATCACAAATTGTATTGCCAAAGGGTCCATTGTTCATATAAAACTCACAGGAGACATCCACCTGGGCTTCCCCTTAAAAGAAAGCCGGCTGGATCTCACAGGCCTGGTGCTGCCGGAATCACCATATCTGGCAGCCTTTGCCAATAATGCCGCAATAAGGTCTGCGGCAAAAAATATTTCCAGAGACGGGATAAAATTCGGGATATCAGGAACAGTGATGCAGCCGAAAATCGAAATATGAAATATTTATTTGTCTTGATACATATGGGATTGATTGCTGCCATAGCCTATGTCGGTGCAGGTCTTTTTTATACCGGCATACTGCCCGGCAATATGGAACAGCAGGGACCCGGGCCGGTTGTGCCGCCCTCGGCAGACCCGGGTGCTGTCCATGAGGCCGGCCGCGGTTCTGATCCCGGGCAATATGATGCCATTGTCAAAAGAAATTTGTTCAAGGTTGAAACAGAAAAAAAACAAACACCTGCTGCAGCATCAAATGAACCGGTAAAACTTGAACCCACAAATCTGAAACTGACCCTGTGGGGAACGGTCACAGGAACCTCTGATGTCTGGGCGGTGATCGAAGATAAAAATGCCAGACAGCAGGCCCTGTATCAGGTGGGGGATATGGTACAGGGAGCCCGGGTCCAAAAAATTTTACGCCATGAAGTGATACTCAATTTCCAGGGCAAAGACCAGGTGCTTGAAATGCAGACAGACCGGGCAGGGCAACCTGTTGCTGCCTCCCAGGGCACAGCGCCAGCTGCCATGGCATCAAATAAATTTCAGGCAGGGCCGATGTTGGAAAATGCCGGGGAAATCATGAAACAGATTAAATTCCGTCCCTATTTTTCCCAGGGTGTGCCGGATGGTCTCATGGTTTACGGCATACGGCCTGATTCTATTTTCAGGCAGATCGGGTTGAGAAATGGCGATATTGTCAAGGATATCAATGGAACACCCATTGTATCCCCGGCAGATGGTATGAATATGCTCATGGAAATCCAGGGAACGGAAGAGATCGGTATGACCGTGTTAAGAAGGGGTAAGATAATGGACCTGGCATTTCCGGCAGCAGACTATGAAACCCAGGAGGTGGAATCGGAACAGATGGATGGAGATGTGCCCCAGATCCGGATGTCTCCTGAGGAAGCCGGCAAAGGAGACCAGTCATAATGTTTTTTGGCAGAAATTCGTCATGGAAGACCATTGTTTTGTATATTTGCTGTTTCTGGCTTTTGGTGCACCTTTCCGGGAGTTATGCTTTTGCATCTCCGGATCAGAATGATGCAGACTCCCAGCTTGTTTCCATTGATTTTAATGATGTTGATATCAATGTATTTATAAAGTTTATCAGTAAACTGACCGGGAAAAATTTTGTGGTGGACAACCGGGTCCGGGGCAAGGTGACCATTATTTCTCCCACCAGAATTTCTGTAGAAGATGCCTATAAGGTTTTTGAGTCGGTGCTTGAAATAAACGGATTTTCCACAGTGCCCTCAGGCAAGGTGATCAAAATAATTCCCATGCCCAACGCAAAAGGGGATAATATTGATACAAGCCTTGTGACCGAAGGCAGCCTTGGAGAAGATCCTGAAGACCGGATTGTTACAAGAATTATTCCTTTGGAATATGCCAGCCCCGATGAACTGCGAAAACTTTTTCTTCCTCTGGTGCCCAAAGGAAGTGTACTTCTTTCCTATTCTGATACCAACATGCTGATAGTCACGGCAACCCATTCCAGTATCAGCCGGCTGCTGAAAATTGTGGAAGAGATCGATGTAAAAAGCACGGGCAGAAAAATTTCGGTTATTCCCGTGAAACATGCTGATGCCCAAAAACTGGTGCAGAATATTTCAGCGGTTTTTTCCGCCAGGGCAAAGGGGGTGAAAGGCCAGCCCAGTCAGGATATGGATGTCACCTTTGTGGCGGATGAAAGAACCAATACCATTATCCTGCTGGCCAGTATATTTGAGACCGAGAGGATCAAGAACCTTGTGAGCATACTGGACCAGAAAATTGCCAAAGGAGGGGAAAAAATACGGGTGTATTACATGGAACATGCCTCAGCAGAGGACCTTGTAAAGGTGCTCCAGGAAATCCCGGCTCTGGAGGAAAAGCAGTCCCAGACCCCGGGCCAGAAAACTGCGCCGCTGCTGTCCGGAAAAGTGAAAATCATGGCTGATAAATCCACCAACAGTCTTATTATTATGGCGGAAAAAGAAGATTATCCGATACTGGAAGAGGTTATATCCAAACTGGATATCCCCCGGTCAATGGTCTATATTGAAAGCCTTATCATGGAGGTGAATATGACCCGGGGCCTGAATATCGGTACAGAATGGAAGGCGGCCCGGGGATTTGACAACGACAGCAAGGCGTTTTTCGGCGGATTCGGCGCTACAGATGGTACAGGGTATTCCAATCTGTCGGGGGTGTCCGGCTCGGGCACTTTTCCCACAGGGTTGTCAGTGGGGGTGCTGGGTGAAAGTTTTAATATCGGCGGGGTAACCTTTCCAGATATCCAGGCAGTGGTCCAGGCATTCCAGAGTGACAAAGATGTGAATATTCTGGCCACCCCCCAGATCCTGACCATGGAAAACGAGGAAGCCATAATTATCGTGGGCAAGAATGTGCCTTTCCAGACACGCTCGGCAGCAGCCGATATAGGGACAGAAGTATACAGCTCCTTTGAATACAGGGATGTGGGGGTCAACCTCAAGATCACTCCCCAGATCAGCAAGGACAGGCTGGTCAAGCTCCATGTGAACCAGGAACTGACAAAACTGGATTCGGTCAACCAGACAAGTCCGGACAGACCCACAACATTGAAACGGCAGATCGAAACAACCATTATTGTCCAGGACGGCAACAGCGTTGTAATCGGGGGCCTTATAGATGAAAGCCTGACAAACACGGAATATAAAACCCCCTGTCTGGGAGATGTGCCGGGACTGGGCTGGGCATTTAAAAGTATTTCCCAGGGAGAAGAAAAAACCAATCTCTATATTTTTTTGACCCCCAGGGTTGTGAGAAGCCCCGGGGAGATGAAGAAAATTTATAAGGAAAAATCCGACGAGATGAATCTGATAAAAAAAGGTGAGGTGTATTTATACAACCAGCTGCCTGAGGATGAAGAAGATAAAGAAAAAAAGAAGGATGAATCCAAAGAGCCACAGTTGCAGATACCACAATGATTGATGCATTTTTGGAGATTATTGAGAAAAAAGCGGCGCTTTCAAAGGCCAATTGCGAAAAGCTCAGGGCAGCCTGTCTGAAAGACCGCTCACGGCTGCTTGAATCTGCTGTTGAAACCAGGCTCGTTCTGGAAAACGAGGTGCTGGAAGCACTGTCCCGAATATATGCCATTCCTTTTACGGCAATGCTTTCAGTGGATAATGTCAAAGATGGTTTTACCACCATTCTTTCACGGCAGTTTTTAAAAAAAAGCCTTATGGTGCCGCTGGTCAAAGAAGGGATCAATCCCATTATCGCGGTGAATGATCCCTCTGACTTGAGTTGTGCCGATGATATTGCAGCACTGCTGGGTATTGGTGACTATGGCATTGTCCTGGCACCCAGAAACCAGATCCTGTCAGCTGTCAATGCCCTGTATGACCGATCCGGTGAAAGCGCCCAGCAGCTTGTGGAAACCATGGAAGACAATGGACTGACCCTTATTGATGAATTTGAGCGCACCATGGACCTGCTGGATGATACCAGTGATGCACCGGTCATACGGCTGGTGAACCATATGATTTCCCAGGCAGTCAAGGCCGGGGCCAGTGATATCCATGTGGAACCGTTCCAGGAAATTTTAAAGATCAGGTACCGGATTGACGGTATTTTATATGAAATGTTCAACCCTCCCAAGGGGCTTCAGGCATCCTTGATATCCAGAATCAAGGTCATGGCCAGGATGAACATTGCCGAAAAACGGATGCCCCAGGATGGCCGGGCACAGGTCCGGATCGGGGACCAGGAAATTGACATCCGCATTTCAACCGTTCCCACTTCCCATGGGGAACGCCTGGTTATGCGGCTGCTGAACAAGTCAGGCTATTTCCTTGAATTTTCCCAGTTCGGCCTGTCAGAGGACAATTACCGGGTCATCAATAAAATTATCCGGCAGAACAACGGTATCGTGCTGGTCACAGGTCCCACGGGCAGCGGTAAAACCACCACCTTTTATGTTGCTTTATCAGAGATCAATTCCGCTGATAAAAATATCATCACCATTGAAGATCCGGTGGAGTACAATCTCCAGGGGATCGGTCAGATCCAGGTGAACACCAAAACCGGGATCACCTTTGCAAAGGGGCTGCGGTCCATTGTCAGGCAGGACCCGGATATTGTGCTCATTGGAGAGATACGGGACCTGGAAACAGCAGAAATTGCCATTCAATCTGCACTAACCGGGCATCTTGTGTTTTCTACCCTGCACACCAATGATTCCGCCGGCGCTGTCACCCGGTTGGTGGATCTGGGGGTGGAGCCCTATCTCATCGCCTCTTCTGTCAACTCGGTAATTGCCCAGCGGCTTGTCCGGGTGCTGTGCAATGCATGCAAAGAAAAATATCAGCTGGATGAAGCCCATATCAAAGTGCTGAACGCCGGGGGGGAAAAATATATCGGAAAACATGTCTATAAGCCGGTTGGCTGTTCCAAATGCTTTAATACAGGGTATTCCTGGCGGCAGGCCATATTTGAGATCATGCTCATGACAGATGCCATCAAAAGTCTGGTGTTAAAAACCTCTGATGCCAACCAGATCAAGGCTGCCACCTTAAAATCCGGTATGGCGACACTGCGCCAAGACGGGATGATAAAAGTTGTCAAGGGGATTACATCCATAGACGAAGTGCTCC
>JAWOEP010000223.1:0-7551 GCA_046482705.1 Desulfotignum sp. | reverse complement strand
TTTCCCTGGGATCAAACGCATCATTGACCCCCAGTTCTTTTGCCGTTGCCGGCATCAGCTGCATCAGGCCCCGGGCACCCGCAGGGGACACGGCATCTGGATTGAAACTGCTTTCCGCCTGGATCACCCGGCGGATGAGATCTGCATCCACCCCATAGGTTTTTGCGGCAGATGCAATAATCTCATCCATGGTGGAGGTCCCGGATACTGGTGTTTCCGGTTTTCCCGCATTTGCCGTTCCAGAAGTCTCTGCGAGCCCGGGACTGTTCTCCGGAGACAAAGACGGTGACAGTTCCTTTTTTGACGCAGCCCGTCCAATTGTTGACAGGGCCTGCGGGGGTTCCGTCCCCCTGGAAGCCATTTGCCCAAAACCTTCCACCAGGGAGCTGCCGGGGGGTGATGCCTCTTTGTCATCATCTGCCAGCAGGGAAAGCAGGCTTTCATTCATCTGCAATCTCACCCGCTCATACAAGGCCAATGCCTCCTGTTTATCAAGGGCGAGCTGCGATTCATCCGGCTGAACCGCATCAGGTGCAACCGCTTGTGAAATCTTGTGGAGCAGCTCTTGAAACCCGCCCGGTTCAGGGCCGTTTTGGCCAGACAGATGTCCTGCTGCTGAAACATCTTTTGAAACCGGACAAGGATTTATCCGACTGATCACATTGTCATAATTGTTTTCCATCATGATTTCTGTCACTTCTCATCTATGCGGGTCATCAGAAGATATGCCGGCCAAGGTGCCGTCAAACGGCTTCCTGACGGTTTTTTTTGTTTTTTTCGGTCCGTAGTAAACCAATATATCCGTTCTCAGAAATAAGAGTTAGCAAAAAATGTGCCGGGATGGTTTTCAACCAGAAAACGGGTTGCCGCACTTCATTGTTCTTATGCAAACAAGCCCCCGCAGGTCTCGGGCCGGGCACAGGACACCACCAGGGGCGGGGCTTGGGACAAGGTACTGCACAGAACGATCAAAAGCCTGGCATGCTTATAGCAATCCAGCTGTATCATCCAGCACTTGAATCAAACTCCTGGAGGTGATAACCTGGATCAAACAGCACAATCCATGTAATCCATGTATGGAAGGAAACGTCATGACTCCTGTTCCGGAAAAAAAAGGATTTTTCAAACATTAGGCCGTTGCCTGTCGTTATATGATGCACATTACCTTTGAACAAAAAAAAATCATTGATACCGACCTGGCTCCGGGACAGGTACTCAAGGTGCTGGCCTTTGCCGGCACCGGCAAGACCACCACCCTGGTGGCCTACGCCCGGAAACGGCCCGGGATGCGCTTTCTTTACCTGGCATTCAACAAAAGCGTACAGCTGGAGGCGGCAAAAAAATTTCCAGCCAATGTCATGGCCCGCACGGCCCATTCCCTGGCGTTTCAGGTAAAAGGATTTCAATACAAAGAACGGCTGGTAAAGGGATTTCGGGCCAACCAGGTCATGGCTGCCCTGGATCTGGATGATTATGAAACCGCCCGGTTCACCATGGACACCCTGCACCGTTTTCTGGTGTCCGCTGATCCGGTGGTGTCGCTTCGGCATATACCGGCTGCGGCCCGGGGCCATTATCAGCGGCTGAAGCGAAAATTACCGGATCTGGTGGATTTGGCCAACCAGCTGGGACGGCTCATGTGCAATGGCAACCACCCGGATATCGGCATGATTCATGACGGATATCTCAAGCTGTACCAATTGTCCAACCCGGCCCTGAACTATGACTGTATCCTTCTGGATGAAGCCCAGGACATCAACCCGGTGGTCAGTGCCATGGTCATGGCCCAGGTACGGCCGGAGGAGGGCAAAAAAAAACCGGCTGTTATCCTGGTGGGAGACAATCATCAGCAGATTTACAGTTTCAGGGGAGCCAAAGACACCTTAAAGACCATGGCGGCGGATCAGACCCTGCACCTGACCAGAAGCTTTCGGTTTGACAGCAATATCGCCCGGGTGGCCAATATGGTGCTGTCTGTGTATAAAAAAGAAACCAGGTCCATCCAGGGAACCCGTGCCAGACAGGAGCAAAAGCCGTCGTGGAATCCCAACCGGCACACCATTATTGCCCGGACCAATGCCGTGCTGTTCGACAGGGCGGTACAGCTTTACAAAACGCGCAGCATCGGGTTTTCCGGCGGCATACAGGGATACCGTCTGGACCTGCTCACAGAGGTGTTTTATCTGTATGACAAGGCATTATTTCGCATCCGTGATCCTTATATCAAGGGATTTGCCAGTTTTTCCTCTTTGAAATCCTATGCCGGAGCAGTGGAGGACCTGGAATTGTCCTCCGTGTGTGCCATGGTGGAAAAATACAGGTCCACCCTGCCCGGCCATGTGGACCGCATCAAGGAAAAAACCGTGGATACAGACCAGGCAGACATCATCCTGACAACAGCCCACAAGGCCAAAGGCCTGGAATGGGACCAAGTCCTGATCATGGATGATTTTGCACCCCTGGTCAAAGATGAAACCCTTGTTGATCCGGCCGGGTTGGACCCGGACGAATTCAACCTCATTTATGTGGCCGTGACCCGGGCCAGAGAACGCCTGCGGTTTCACAAAGACAGCAGCATTCCATTGTTTATTAATTGGTGCAATCAAAAAAACCGCTGTTGACTTTTCACAAACATGTAATTACAATACATACAAAATTCAACTATCAATCATTTCAAGGACAGTTCTCATGGAAAAACAGGCACGCATAAGGGACATTAAGCTGATTTTCATCGGCAATTCAAGGGGCGTTCGAATCCCCAGCGAACTGCTTAAAAAATATGGGTTCAGTCAATCATTACTGCTTGAAGAGACGGAACAGGGATTGCTTCTCAAAAAAAAGGATAACGATAAACTGTCCTGGGAAGACACGTATAAAGCCATGGCCGAAGAGAAAGAAGACTGGACCGAATTTGATGAGACCCTGTTAGATGGACTCACTGATGAAGAATTTGACAATCCGACGTTATGATATCTGTTTTGCCGATCTGAATCCCACCATCGGCAGTGAGATAAAAAAAACCCGCCCGGTTGTCGTTATCAGCCAGGATGAAATGAATCAATATCTGGATACTATTGTTGTTTGTCCATTGACTTCCAAACTGCACCCCCAATGGAGAAGCCGGCTTCAAATCACCATGACCGGCCATCAGGCAGAAATTGCGGTGGATCAGATTCGCACCATCAGCAAACTCAGATTGAAACAGAACATAGGTCGTTTATCAAAACGGAACGCGGCCCAGTTGCGAAAGTTGATAACCGATATGTACGGTGAATAATATCCATAATTTCTGTTCAAAAATCACCGACCCGCCTCATCTTTAAGCAGCTGGGCCAGGGCGGTCTGGCGTTTGGAGATGTCTGCATTTTTCACCGCCATGGCAAGGGCCCTGCGGGTACCCACAAACACCGCAAGCTTCTTTGCCCGGGTGATACCGGTATAGATCAGGTTGCGGAACAGCATCTTGAAATGCTGGGTCATCACCGGGATGATAACCGCTTCGAATTCCGATCCCTGGGATTTGTGGATGGTCACGGCATAGGCCAGGTCCAGCTCCATGATATCGGCCTGGCGGTAGAGCACGGGCGGAACGTCAGAAGAAAAAGCGACCGACAGGGTCAGATCCGTTGTGTCGATGCGGGTGATGATACCGATATCGCCGTTGAACACGTTCAGGTCATAATTGTTTTTCCGATGAATCACCCGGTCCCCCTTCCGGAATATACGCTGTCCCACGGTGAGCTGGGCTTTGCCCGGTGCTTGCGGGTTGGCGGCTTCCTGGATTACCCGGTTCAGGTTCACCGTGCCCAAAGATCCCCTGGTCATGGGGGACAGCACCTGGATCTCAGGGGAGGGCCCGTGGTATCTTGGGATCCATTCCATGTACAGCTTTTTGATGACATCCACGGCGGTCAATCCGTAATGCAGGGACGACCAGGGATGGACCTTCTGGAGGACGGCCAGCAGTTCTTCCACCCGGGTGCCGGCCTTTGCCACCTGTTCCAGGTTCACATGGGCGAATTTTTCAGGGATCTGGATCTCGGTTTCATAGGGGTGCACCGATTCTGTGACCCGAAATTCAAACAGGTCCGGATCTTCCAGGTTTTGAGACACCTGTTTTTTTTCCCGGTGCACCAGGGCCTTGATGCGCTGGACAAACTGCAGCTGCTCTTTTGTGGCTTCATCTGCATCCATAAACAGGCAATCAATCTTTTTGGTCCACACGGACGGATCCTTGAACGGCGATGCAATCCAGGGCATTTTCCCCGCATTGATCTGGTGGGCATACTGGATGATCAAAGACCGGGCCGCCTGGCGGAAAATCTGCGTCAGCCGGAAACAGGCGATTCTGCCAGATGCGATCAGGTCCCTGAGCACATTGCCCGCCCCCACCGACGGCAGCTGGTCATAGTCTCCAATGAACACCACCTGGCAGTTTTTCGGTACCGCCTTGAGCAATGATGCAGTCAATGTGATATCCAGCATGGAACATTCATCCACCACCAGAAAATCCATTTCCAGGGGGGTGTCTTCATTTTTCTTGAACCGGCCGTTCTGCCATCCCAGCAACCGGTGAATGGTTTTGGCTTCTCTGCCGATCACCTCTCCCATGCGCTGGGCTGCCCGGCCGGTTGGGGCTGCCAGAAGCACACGGTGCTGCATGGCCTCAATAAGTTCCACCAGAACCCGGGTGGTGGTGGTCTTGCCGCAGCCGGGTCCGCCGGTGAGAATGGACATCCCTTTGCCAGCAATACCCTGGACCGCTGCTGCCTGTTCATCGCTCAATTGCATGTTTCTGGCCCTGGTAAACAGCTTGATCCACCGGCTGATACGGGACATGTCCACTTCAGGCGGATCGGTCATCTTTGCCATGCGCTGTGCCACATATAATTCATCAAAATACAGGGATCTGGCATAATAGCAGTCCTGAGGGGCATCCTTGTCCTCCAGAACCAGGCGCCTTCGCATGAGCAGGCGGTCGGTTTCCATGGTTTCCAGAATCTGTGCGAGAACGCCGGAAAGATCCAGTTCCAGCAATTGCCTGACCTGGTCCAGAATCTGGGAAAAGGTCAAAAAACAATGGCCGAAATTCCTGGCTGCAGACAGCACATGGCGAATGCCGGCAGTTATCCGCCGGGGGCTGTCTGGGGCCAGTCCCATACTCAGGGCCACCTTGTCTGCGGAAAAAAAACCGATGCCGTAAAAATCATCGGCCAGACGGTAGGGATCCGCCATGACATTGGCAATGGCATCATCGCCGTATGCCTTGTAAATACGCACCGAAAACAAGGTGGAAATACCATGGGACTGCAGAAACATCATCACATCCCGGATAGCTCTGTGTTCGGTCCAGGCGGCAGATATCATTTCCAGCTTTTTTTCGGCAATGCCCGGTACCTCCATGAGGCAATGGATCCGGTTTTCAAACACATCCAGGGTCTGGTCTTTAAAATGGGCAACAATTTTTTTTGCGGTCTTCGGCCCCACCCCTTTTATCAGGCCGGACCCGATATATTTTTCCAGGGCACCGGCTGAAGCAGGTTTGTGTTCCTGGGCCCGGGTGGCGGAAAACTGACGTCCGTATTTGGGATGCATCTGCCAGGCCCCTTCAAAGGCCATGGTGGCACCGGCAAACACCCGGGTCTGGTGCACCAGCACGGTTTCCCGCTTTGCCGGCGCGTCAAAGGGCAGTACCTGAAGCACAGACCACCCATTATCAGGGTTATGAAAGGTCACCCGGTCAACCACCCCTTTCAGTTGCTCTTTGATAACCCCCCGGTCCGCGGGAATATCGGATTGTCTGTCCGGCGGGGCCTGAACCGCCGGGTATGCATAGTTCCGGTCTTCCATGCATGTCACCATATCCCAAACCAGGGTAGAGGACAAGTCCCGGAAGACACACTTTTTTCCCTGTCGCTTAATCCTTGACAGATTTTCCGGGTAAATGGTACCTGTTTGGAAGATAATGCATTTGTCACGCCAATTTCATTTAAAGGGGGGCAGGCCATGGAAATTTCCGGGATGAAACAAAAAAATCTTATTTCCCAATGGGCCTTTGACACCCGCCCCATTCTGGGCAGGCTCCACCTGTGGCTGGAAGATGTGCGCATAGAATGGATGCGGGGAAATCCTGAAGACAAGGTCCTGGATACCATCTCTTTTACCGATGACCGTACTGAAAAAATGCTGGCCATGACCCTGGCGGTTACTGCACTGGGCACCCGGCTGTTCGGCCATTTCGGTAAGGGTGCCGGGCTGGAAAAAAAACACCTCAATATCATTAAAAAAGATGCAGATGCCATTTCCGCTTATGCCATGAGTGAAAGCCTGTGGTATCTGTCCCGGACCCTGCCGGAAAACCATGCCATTATGGTCTGTCTTGGAGAGGGCCTGATGCCCAAAGGCGGAGAAACCGCAGAAATGGGCGCCAACCCCCTGCTGGGATTCGGCCGGATCTATGCCCGGCCCCAGGTGGCAAAATTTCTGGAGGACTGTGTGTTGAAACTGATCAATGATCCCGGCTATGCCTGGGATGATTTCAGACGGGCCACAGCCAAAAAGGATATCACTGTATGGGGCGCTGCCATCGATACCCTGGAAAACACCTCCAGATTTGCCAAAGGTGAAGAAACCGGACCCATGACCATACTTCACCTGTTTGATCAGCCTCTGGCCATCTGCGACCAGTATGAAGGGTATATTGCCAATCTGGTGGTGCCCAAAAAAATTGTGGACAGGGCAGCAGAAGATTCGGTTCTCATTGATTTTTTCACCCCCAGGCATCTGGTGGTCAAAACCATCCAGAAAACCTATCCCGGCATTCAGCCCTGCAATATCCATGTGTGGACCCTTACAGGAGAAAACCGGTCCCCCCGCATCGGACTGATCTGGGACCAGTGGAAAGATGCCGGTGCCCACCTGATTGACGAGGCGTGGACACTGCCCTCCGGGTTTACCCCGTTCACCGATTCCGGTACCTATGCCCCCACTTTGGCTGTGGGGGACTGGAAAGATGAAAACCAGGAAACCCATTTGTTTATTGTGGACGGATATGCTGCATCAGCCGAAGCTATCCAGGCAGCCAGCCTGGCCCCGATTCTGGATCTGTCTGTTTCCCTGGCAGTGCTATCCTCCAAATTCAGATTTGCTGCCCACATGGATGCCGCCGCCATGAAACTGGATGCTGACAGTTCTGATTTTGCCGGTTTGCTGCAGAAAATCATCAACCATGATCTGGATGCCGATACTGTCGCGACCTACCGGGAAAGCATTCGGGAATATACCTTGGGAACAATGAATTTTTACATGCTTCTTCATCACAAGGGGTAACGATTACCTCCCTTGACAACAGTTGGTGGAAGGAGAAATTTATTTTTGGGACACGCATTTTAAAGTAAACTGTTCGGATCCGGCCTACTTCAGATAACATTTATTGATATCTCCATGATAACCCCTCGTGAGTTTTCAAGGGGATAAAGGTGTCAAAGGAGGACGCGCTTCGAATATGTTTTCGCTTTTTATCCAGTGTCGACAGGCCAAATCCGAGCTGGC
>JAWOEP010000220.1:0-5963 GCA_046482705.1 Desulfotignum sp. | reverse complement strand
CTCTGGCAGGTGGCCCTGCTGGAATACTGGTGCCAGCGGCACGGCATATAGATCTTCGCAATAAATGAAACTGGAAGGAAACGGTTGATGGGCAAATCTAATCACCGGCTGAAGCGCGGATTCGGCCAGTCCCTCAGAAACTGGGAAAAACTCAAAGGCCCTGCCACAAAAGGCATGACACCGGATGCGTTCGTGGAAATGGGCTGGGGACGGCTGGTATTCGGCCATACCTTTGAACACAATGCCCGCATCGTGGAAACCATGACCAGGTACGGGTATGACAGCCGGGATATAGCCATGTACATCATCGACCCCCATGTGGTGGTGTCCCTGGCCCCGGACAAACTGTTCCTGGATCCTTCCCACACCTTCCGGCTCTGGTCCCATGACTACACCATGGAGCACCGTACCCGCAATCCCTTTGTGATCCAGCGGGTATCCACCAGACAGGAGGCAGAAGCCATCAACAAAATCTACAGCCTCTGCCGCATGAAGGGTGCGGACCCGGATTTTATCCTGGACAAGCGGGCCGGCAAACTGCGGACCTATATGATCGCCAAGGATCTTGCCCGGGACCGGGTTATCGGCACGGTGACAGGGGTGGACCATGTGGCCGCCTTTAACGATCCTGAAAAAGGGGCCAGTCTGTGGTCTCTGGCTGTGGATCCCCAGAGCGATTTCCCCGGGGTGGGCATCAGTCTGGTACGGCATCTGTGCGAACACTATTTTACAAGGGGCCGGGCCTTTGTGGATATCAGTGTCATGCACAACAACAAAAAAGCCATTGCATTGTATGAAAAGCTGGGATGCCATCGGATCCCGGTGTTCTGCATCAAACGCAAAAACCCCATCAACCAGGATCTGTACACCACCCACCAGCAGTATCCGAAACTCAACCCCTATGCCAAGCTCATCGTGGATGAAGCCAAACAGCGGGGCATCCGCATTGACATTGTGGATGAAGCATTCGGTTTATTCACCCTGACCCTGGGCAGCAAAACCATCTCCTGCAGGGAATCTTTGTCAGATTTGACCACAGCCGTTGCCATGACCAAATGCGATGACAAGCGCCTGACCCGCAAGCTTCTGGCAAAACACAATATCCGTGTGCCGGAACAGATCATGTATACCGATCTTACCGCTGCCGTGCAGTTCATGGAAAAACACGGGGCCGTGGTGGTCAAACCGGCCAGAGGCGAACAGGGAGAAGGTATCAGCGTAGATATTTCCCAAAAAAAAGACCTGGAAACCGCCGTCAAAAAAGCAAAAAATGCCTGCCCGGATGTGATCATTGAAGAACTGGCCCCGGGACAGGACCTGCGCATCATTGTCATCAACTATGAGGTGGTGGCGGCAGCTGTACGCAGGCCGCCCATGATCAGGGGCACCGGTACCCATACTGTCAGAGAACTTATGGAAAAACACAACCGCCGGCGCATGGCCGCCACCGGCGGGGAAAGCCGTATTCCCATGGATACGGAAACCCAAAGAACCCTGGGGGAAAACAACCTGGATTATGACACCATCCTGCCTGAGGGCAAAGAGGTGCTGGTGCGCAAAACCGCCAACCTGCATACCGGCGGCACCATCCATGATGTCACCGACCAGCTGCACCCGGAACTGGTCCGGGCGGCAAAAGCGGCAGCACAATGCCTGGAAATTCCGGTCACCGGCCTGGATTTCATGGTGCCGGATGTTGCAGGATCTGACTATGTCATTATCGAGGCCAATGAAAGACCGGGTCTCGCCAACCACGAACCCCGGCCCACCGCCCAGCGGTTCGTTGATCTGCTGTTCCCTGAAACCGCTGTCAAATACAAGGAATAAACCCATGTCTCCCATCTGCCTTGATGAGACCTTTCTCATACACCAGCTCAAGGAATTGTTAAGCATCCCTTCTCCGTCCGGGTATTCAGACCAGGTTGTCCACTATGTGGGCAAAGAACTGGAAAAAATGGGCATTGAATTCGAGGTCACCCGCAGGGGATCCATCCGGGCCACCCTGCCCGGATGGCAGAACACCCTGGACCGGGCGGTCACGGTCCATCTGGACACCCTGGGGGCCATGGTCAGCCGACTCAAAGACAACGGCAAGCTTGCCCTCACCCCCATCGGCAACTGGTCCAGCCGGTTTGCCGAAGGGGGACGTGTCACCATCTTCACCCAGGCCGGTCCCAGGCGGGGCACGGTGCTGCCACTGAAAGCCTCGGGCCATGCCTGGGGGGATGCAGTGGACAGCCTGCCCGTGGGCTGGGACCATGTGGAACTGCGGGTGGATGAAATCTGTAACAACCAACAGGACCTGGCGGATAATGGCTTTGACATCGGTGATATCATTGCCTTTGACGCGTTGCCGGAAATAACGGAAAACGGGTTCATCAATGCCCGGTATCTGGATGACAAGGCCGGGGCTGCCGTTGTGCTCACCGTGGCAAAGGCACTTGCCGAAGCCGGCATGGTACTGCCTGTGGACTGCCATTTGATTTTCACCATATTTGAGGAGATCGGATTCGGCGCATCCTCAGATGTATACGCTGATGTGTCGGAGATGGTGGTCATTGACCTGGCCCCTGTGGCACCTGACCAGAACTCCTCGGAATATGCCGCCACCATTGCCATGAAAGACCAGGCCGGTCCATTTGATTACCATTTGTGCCGAAAACTTGTAAAATTGTGCCAGGGTTGTGGCATCAATTTTCGCAAAGATATTTTCAAATTTTACCGCAGCGATTCAGCCTCTGCCATTGAAGCCGGTCATGATGCCAGAACCGCCTTAGTGGGATTCGGGGTGGATGCATCCCACGGGTACGAGCGGACCCACATATCCGCCCTAACCGCAACAGCCCGGCTGATCAGCGAATATATCCAAAGCGAGCCCACTTTTGCCCAGGACAGCAAGCGGTGGCCCTCCCTTGCGGAATTTCCCCACCAGCCGGACAGAGAGGTCATCAAACTGAAAACCTGACCACTGTTTCAAACCTCCCGGCGACGTGCAGCATTTTTTCACCTTTCCGGATCGAACGGTTTGCCGTTCGCTTCCAAGCAAATCCAATGGACACTGTATGGCACGGGAAAGACGGCAGCTGACCAGAAGGATCATTGTCAGAAATGCCGGATCATACCCAGTACATGGCATCTTGGACGGCAGCCAAAAGCTGCGGGATATCCGCCGGATGGATGTCGCCGATATGGCCGATGCGGAAGGTGTCCTGCTGGGTCACCTTTCCGGGATATATCACAAATCCCTTTTGCTTGAGCCGGTCATAAAATTGATTGAACCGGTAATCCGGATGATCCGGACCTAAAAATGCGGTGATGATGGGGGACCGGTAGGGTTCGTCCAGCAGGGGAACAAACCCCAGGCGGGTCATGCCGGCGATCAGAAGATCCCTGTTTTCCCGGTACCGCTTCCACCGCTGTGCCACACCGCCCTCCCCGGCCAGTTCTTCCAGGGCTTTGGCAAAGGCCCGCACCACGTGGGTGGGCGAGGTGAACCGCCATTTGCCATGCCCCGTTTCCATGGTCTCCCATTGATCGAACAGGTCCAGGCTCAAAGAACGGGCATTGCCCCTTGTCCGTGCCAGTTCCCTTTTCCCGGCAATGACAAATCCGAACCCGGGCACCCCCTGGATACATTTGTTGGCGCTGGAGATCAGATAGTCGGCTTGGATTTGTGCCATATCCATGGGAATACCGCCGAAACTGCTCATGGCATCCACGATGAATGTCCGGTGGAACCGCCTGACAATGTCACCAATGTCAGCCACGGGATTAAGCATGCCTGTGGTGGTTTCACAATGGACCACAGCCACGTGGGTGATGCCCGGATCCTGTGCCAGTGCTTTGGAAAGCACTTCCGTATCAGGCCATTCTGTATCTCCGCTGTCCAGTACCTGGTGATCGATTCTCTGGCATTCGGCTATCCGGGCGATCCTGCGGCCGTATGCCCCGTTGGCCAGAACCAGGAGCCTGCCTTTGTCAGGGATGGCGGTTGTCAGGCAGGCCTCCACACAGAAGGTGCCGCTGCCCTGCATCAACACGGCTGTATACCCCGGCGCCGGGGTTGCCAGCTGCACCAGGGTAGCCCGGATGGTTTCCACAATCTGTTTGTAATCATCATCCCAGGTGCACCAGTCCCGGAGCATGACCTGTTTCACCGATTTGGTGGTACTCAACGGACCGGGGGTCAAAAGCAGGTAAGGATTGTCAGGCAGGGTTTCCATTGCTGATTCTCTCAATACGGTTTATCTCAGGGGATTTTCACCGGCCTGCAGTTTCCGGTTGATGTCATGGATCACCGGCATAATGTCTGCAAAGGTCTCGATAACATAATGGGCACCGGCCTGTCTGAAGCGGTTATCAATGCGGTGCAGGCGGGTTTGCAGGTCTGCCGGATCAAGGGCGCTCACCTCGGCCCCTGTCATTCCCAGCTCATTGCCGGTGCGGGTGATGCCCACCGTCCACATGCCGGCATTGCGCCCTTCTGCAATATCTGCGATGGTATCCCCGATTTTCACCATGGCTTCCATGGGATAGGTGCCCAGCTGTATGGCGTTCATATAGCACATCCAGGGGAACGGCCGGCCGGCCGGCACGTCGGATGAGCAGACAACCGCATCCGGATCAAAGCCTTTGTTCCTGGCGGAAGGCACAAGGACATCCATCATCTCCCGGACATATCCGGTACTGGATCCGATCCGGATACCCATGGACCGGAGTTCCGCCACCGTATCGGTCACCCCGTCTATGGGATCGCTGTACCGGCTGATGGTTTCCGTCATCATGGCAGCGGTCCGCTGATAAAGGTCGTCCACATCTGTTTCATCCGGCAGCCGGCCGTGCTGTTTTTTCCAGGCAGCTGACACATCCGGCAACCCGCACATCTCGCGGATATGGTCTTTTTTGGCCAGTCCCATGAACCGTCTGGCATCGGCTGTTGAAACAGCCACATTTACCTGTTCAAACACATGCACAAACACAGCTGCCGGTCCTGTGCATCCGTGGTCCACTGCGGTCCCTGCCCAATCCAGGACAACTGACTGTACCGGACCGTTGTAGGCGGTTTTTCGGATAAACGGTTTCATTTTATTATTGCTTCCCTCCTGCATCGGTTTTCTGCCCTTTGTCGGTTTCAAGGCTGGTTCACCACCATCTGCCTGTTGCATTTACTTATTGCAACAAGGTTTGGCGTGTGTTAGACCGCGGTGTTGATTTTATTAGATGCAGGTGTTTTTGACCAGCAGCTGGTTTTCTGATGTTCCAAACCATACCCTATCATTCTTGTAATGCTTTCCAAACAGGTGTATGTCACAATTGCAGCCTGAATAATCAATCGCATATTAAAAAGATACTGCATCCAATGAACCTGAAAATCAGTGAAAAAAACTGCTTCAGGGCCATGGTGGTCCTCTGGGGATATGACATAGTGAAACTGTTTCTGGGGTTTTCCATCATGCAGGGATACGGCATCAACCCCTGTATCTTCTTTTTTGTGGATGTGGTGACGGTGCCGCCTTACGTGCTGGGACTGGCAAGGCTTATCAATTCATTGGCGGAAACCGCCAGGCGGTCTGATGCCATTTTCCTGTGGGCTGTTATCACGTCCGTGGCCAGTGTCGCTCCCTATCTGTATGCGGGCTGGGCCGGAAGCGGGTCTTTTTCTCTTCAGGGATGGCTCATCCTGTTGGTAATCATGGCATTTCCCCTGGTGGACCTGATACGCCGAATTTGCATCAGAAGAAAACCGGTCCTGTCACAGCAGCGGCTGTAAGATATACAAAATCTAGTGGATTCCTGATCTGATTCTAATAAACTACGGGTACAAAATTTAGCTGTTGGTATTCTGTCATTTTATGTATTAATATTTCAGGGGAGGAATGCATTATGAAACAGATGAAAACCACCTTTTTTCTTGTTCTGGTACTTCTCTTATCTGCTTTGCCCGCACTGGCAGGGCAGCCAAA
>JAWOEP010000172.1:0-7809 GCA_046482705.1 Desulfotignum sp. | reverse complement strand
GATTACACCCTGGTTATCTTACAGTCACATTTGTTGCAGCGGGTCCGCGCTGGCCTTCGGTGATGTCAAAAGAAACGCTGTCCCCTTCATTGAGGGATTTGAAACCCATGGCATTGATGCCTGAGTGATGCACAAACACATCATTTCCACCGTCTTCTTGTTCAATAAATCCAAACCCTTTTGCATCGTTAAACCACTTTACTGTACCATTCGCCATGTTGGCATTCTCCTAAAAAAATAAAATAAAAAAAATTCGCTTCGCACTTTGAGGGATAAATCAGAGATTGGATCTTGATAAACACCGAAAAGAATGAAACATCTTTGTATAATACAGGCTTTGAAATTTATGTCAACCATTTTTTAATTTTTTTCAGAATTCCAGACGGATGCAGGCGGCCTTTTTGATTCGTGATATTCCGAGGTGTGACCTTACATACGTCATTGAA
Organism: Desulfotignum sp.; assembly: GCA_046482705.1. Classification (GTDB taxonomy): domain Bacteria; phylum Desulfobacterota; class Desulfobacteria; order Desulfobacterales; family Desulfobacteraceae; genus Desulfotignum. Next base: position 7,363 of record JAWOEP010000172.1, on the reverse strand, counting down.
AAAAGGGATGGCGACGGTTTGTGCCTCTACCCGGATTCCCAGAAGATCCTGTTTTCTTGTCAGGTCCAGGCCGGCCAATCGGGCCAGATAGCCCTGGTAGCTTTCTTCAAAAACCGGTGCCTTGGATGTCATGAACAGTGAAAAACCTTTGTTTAATCAATATGGAAAAAACTATATTATCATGTTGATGGTCGGTTGACCATGTTCGTAGTGTCATTTTCCGTTGCGGAAAAAAGAATTCAGGCATTAACCCGGGGGAGCTTTATCCAACTCTCCGGGTTTTTTTGTTGACAGGCAGATACCGGTTATTGTAAGTCATGCAGGAACACAACGCAGCCAAGAAGGATTCAATAAAACCATGAAGGTTTTCCCCGATTATTAAAGGGATAGCTTTGTGGTTTTTTTGTTTATGGATGATTCAGAACAGGAGATGCTGATATGATGGTGGGTAGAAAAAGTGGGGCTGTCAGGCAAAAGGTGCTGACGGCTGTGGTGGTGGTGTTGCTGTTGTGGCCGTTTTTTGGACAACCGGCGGCAGACACGGCCGCAGTCGTGGAAAAGCATGTGAAAAATTCCATTGATGTGCGCCAGGCATCCCAGAAGGAGCAGGAAAAATGGGATGCCCAAAGGGCAAAACTTGCGGCCGAGTATGACCGGCTCACGGCGGAAAATGAGATTCTGGAAGCTGAAAACAAGCGGTTGTCGGACAAGTCTGCCGCACTCGGGCAGGAGGTTGAACAGCTGGAACAGGAAAAAACGCAGACCCGGCAGGTCCGGGAGGAATTGCTGCCGTTTCTGGCAGATGTGCAGGAAAAACTGACCCGGTTTGTGACCGATGATATCCCGTTTCTGCCGGAGGAGAGAAGCATTCGCCTGGAAAAACTGGCCGTGCTCATGGATGATCCCGAGGTGCCGGTGGCGGAAAAATTCCGCAAGACCATGGAAGCATTGGGCATTGAAGCAGAGTACGGCAATACCATCGAGGTTTACCACGACCGGATCCTGCTGGCGGATCAAAAGGTGTCCGGCCAGATTTTCCGGCTGGGCCGCATCAGCCTGTATTATCTGTCTCTGGATGGACAGGAGGCTGCTGTGTTCGATGTGGGGGAGCAGCAGTGGCGCCGTCTGGATGACCGGTTGGTTCCGGCGGTGTCCGCAGCGGTGGAGATCGCTTTGAAACGGCGGACTGCCGGTATTCTGGACCTGCCGCTGGGCCGGCTGGCAGTCCCGTGAAGGAGGCGAAAATGAATCTTATGAATCCTGCCTGTCTTATGAAATCATTGATCAAAAAGGAAAATGCCTTCCAGGACAGTGTGTTGATCTTCCTGGCCTGCCTGATTTTTCTGATTTGCTTCTGCCCGTCCGGGGTGGCGGCCCGGGACATGCGCCAGTCTTTTGCCGTCCAGGAGGGAAAACGCGCCCGGATGCAAGAAAAGGCCCGGCAGGAACTGGCCAGAGCAAAAGCCGAGGCACAGGAGCGGACCCGGCAGATCAAACAGGACAAAAATGCCCTGACCACTGCCATCCAGGACCTCAAAAACCGGAAAAAAGACCTGGAAAAAGATAACAAGGAACTGGCACAGCAGGTCCAGGGCCGGCAGGCGGTCAAAGAGACCCTGCTGGAAGAACTGGCCCAATCCCGGGCGGAAAACCGCGAGTTGTCCGGATTTATCCGCAGCGCGGCCAAAGACCTGGAAGGGCTGCTGATACAAAGCCCCCAGAGCGCCCTGTTTGAGAATCGCCACGGGTTTCTGGCCCCGGTGATCCATGAGGACCGGTTTCCCTCCATGACAGATATCCGTGCCATGGCCGATGCCTGGTTTCATGAAATATCCACCGCAGGGCAGGTCCGGACCGTGTCCGGTACCATCATCGACCGCCAGGGCCTGGACCGGGAAGCCCGGATCCTGATGCTGGGCAATTTTACCGGTATCTATGTGCTGGAATCCGCGGATGATAGGGAGCTGGAGATGGGATTTTTGCTGTATTCTGATGCCAGCCAGCGGTTTTTTGCCCTGTCACGGCTGCCGGATACCGGCACCGTGGCCCGGATACAGGCGTATCTGGCCGGGGAGCGGCCGGATGTGCCGGTGGACATCTCCCGGGGAACAGCCCTGCGCCAGTACACCCTGGAATTGGACCTGGCAGACCAGGTCCCAAAGGGCGGTCCCATTGTGTGGCCCATCCTGGGCATCCTGGGACTGGCCATGGTCATCCTGCTGGAGCGGCTGGTGTTTTTCTTCCGCAAACAGATGAAATCGGAACCGTTCATGGACAAGCTCCGGTCCCTGGTGGCTGCCGGGGACTGGGAGGGGTGCGAGGCCCTGTGCCGGTCCCGGAAAAACAAATGGATACCCGGGATTCTGCTCACGGCCCTGGCATTCCGGGACCACACCCGCCAGGATATGGAAAATGCCCTCCAGGAGGCGATACTCGGGGAGATTCCAGCCATCGAGCGTTTTGTGTCCACCCTGGGCATGCTGGCGGCCATTGCTCCGCTGCTGGGGCTGCTGGGCACGGTCACCGGCATGATCAACACCTTTCATGTGATCACCTATTACGGGGCCGGGGATCCGAAAATGATGTCCGGCGGGATTTCAGAGGCACTGGTCACCACCATGCTGGGGCTGACCGTGGCCATCCCGATCATGCTGTTTCACACGCTTTTGTCCCGGCGGGTGGAAACCCAAATCGGTCAAATGGAGGAAAAAGCGGTGGCGTTTGTGAATATGGTGTTCAAAGCCAGAAACGATTGCAGGCCGTAAATCATGCTGAACCATGATTTTTTGGCAGGGATAATCCCGCTGTTTGGCAACCTGGCCGCCTATATCCGGTCCGGGGGGATCGTCATGGTGCCCATCCTGGCGGTGTCCCTGGTGATGTGGGTGCTGATTTTCAACCGGGTCTGGTTCATGCGCACCCTGTATGTGAAAAATATTTCCCGAACCCGGGCCGGGGAGCTGGTGCGGCTGAACCAACGGCCGACAGACCGGTACAAAGGGGCCAACAGCTGCCTGGTCCGGCAGTTTCTGGCCCGGCGCACCCGGGACCGGGACCTGGACGGGTATATTCTGGATGAGACCGTGATGGGTATGTGCGCTTCCCTGGACCGTTACCTGGCCGCCATCCGGGTGCTTTCGGCTGTGGCCCCGCTGCTGGGGCTTCTGGGCACGGTGGTGGGCATGATGCACACCTTTGAGGTGATCACGGTATTCGGCACCGGCAATGCCCGGGCCATGGCCGCAGGTATTTCCGTGGCCCTGATCACCACCCAGACCGGACTGATGGTTGCCATTCCCGGGCTTTACATGGCCGGGTGGCTCACCCGGCGGTCCCGGAACCTGAAAAACCGGATCGCCGCCACAGGCATGTACCTGCGGCGGTTCCTATGACTGCCATGCCAAGTCGGGTATAATATAACATGAGAGAATTCAATGGGTTGTCCGGTTCTTTCATAAAAAAAATTGCACCGGTTTCGGCCGGTACATTATAGGAAAAAAAACAATGCTCAATATATCTGCAGCCAGGCGGGCCCAGAAACAGACCCTGGAACTGAACATTGCCCCGCTCATCGACATGGTGTTCATTCTGTTGATTTTTTTCCTGGTTACCACTTCGTTTGTCAAGGAAACCGGGGTGGAAATCACCCGGCCCACGGCAACCACGGCCGTAACCACTGCCCCCAACACCATTCTTATCGGTGTAACCAGAGAGGGGACAGTGCACCTGGACCGGCGGGAGATCGATGTGCGGGCTGTGCGGGCCAATGTGGAACGGGCCATGTCCGAGAATCCCGAGGCTGCCGTGGTGATTGTGGCGGACAAGGACAGCACCACCGGTCTGTTGATCGACGTCATGGATGCCTGCAAACTGGCCGGGGCTGAAAATGTGGCCATTGCCGCGGGCCTGCCTGGAGGGGAATAAGGAAGTGGTCCTGAAAGATTTCATACCGGGCCGGTCCGTTCCGGGAATCTGGGCCGGCTGGATCATGGCAGTGGTGCTGTCCGCTGCCCTGAACCTGTTTCTGTTTGCCGTGATGCCCGAGATGATTCGGGCCGTGCCCAAGAATCTGGAAAGGCAGGAGCCGGTTCAGGCCATTCCGGTGGTACGGGTCAAGCGGCCCGAACCTCCGCCCGAAAAGCAAAAGCCCCCGGAACCGGAGCCGCCGGAACCGCAGAAAACTGCGGCCCCAAAACCGGTTCAGAAAAAGATGCCCAGGCCGCCGGCCCAGAAGCCGTCCCTGCCCTTTGTGTTGAACCCGAAGCTGCCCCCCATTGCCCGTTCCCTGGAGCTGCCGCCTTTGGAATCCTTTGCCATGGATACGCCGCAGCTCAAGGACCGCTACCTGGCCCATGAACTGGATGCCGGCCTGATTCCCCTGGCCAAGGTGGCGCCGGTGTATCCGCTGCATGCGGCCCGGCGGGGCATCGAAGGAAAGGTGCAGGTGCAGTTTCTGGTCACAGCCGATGGGAGGGTGGAAGATATCAAAATTCTGGCCTCAGCGCCTGAAGAGGTGTTTGATCAGAGTGTCATCGACTGTGTATCCCGATGGCGGTTCCAGCCCGGGCGGGTGGAGGGGATACCGGTGGCGGCCCTGGCACAGACCACCATTAAATTTCAACTGGATTAGGCATGACACGACATATCCTGGAGACTAACGGAAAAAAGCAGTCCTGCCGGCAGTTGTGGCTGATGCTGGTGATGATCCTGGTGCTGGTTGTCACAGGACCGCCCCGAATCCTTGCAGCCAAAGAGAACATGCCCCTGGCTGCGGGCATGGCGGTAAACAAGGCCCAGTCCCTGATGGCGGAAGAAAAACCGGACCAGGCCCTGGCCGTGTTGACCCGGTATTCGGAAAAGCAGGCTGGAAATGTCCATTATTATATCGATTTTCTGACCGGCTTCTGTCATACCGAGTTGGGGCAGATCGGCCCGGCGGCAGAGGCGTTTCAGCGGACGGTGGAGAAAAAACCGGATCTGACCGAGGCCTGGCTCAACCTGGCCCGGTGCCGGTATGAAAAGGGGCAGATGGCTGAAGCGGCCCGGGCCTTTGAAAAAGGGTATGATACCAGCGAAGAAAATCAGCCCGTCCACCTGTTTTATGCATCTGCCTGCCATTTTCAGGCCGGCCGGCCGGATTCTGCTCTGACAGTGTTTGAGCGCCTGATGGCTGCCCATCCCGAAGCGGTCACCCTGGAATGGAAACAGACCCTGGTCAATGTCCTGTTTGCCCTGGAAAAGTTTAAAAAGGCCCTGCCGTGGCTGGAGGAGCTTGCAGCAGAGACCAAAGGGGACATCCGGCGGCAGTGGCAGGAGATGCTTTTGTACCAGTACCTGTCTTTGGAGATGAAAAAAAAGGCCCTGGCATATGCCCGGTATCTCACCCGCATCCATCCGGAAGACCCGGGCTGGTGGAAGGCCCTGGCCCATGTGCACCTGACGGATAACCGGTTTGAAAAAGCCCTGGCCGCTATGCTGAGCTATTCCTATCTGACCCCCCTGACCCGGGAAGAGATGCGGCTTGTGGGGGACTTGTATCTGTCCTGCAATATTCCGCTGTCAGCCGCCCGGCAGTATGAAACCTGGCTGGAAAAGCACCGAAAAACCCTGTCGGAAAAACAGCTCCTGGAAAGGATCAAGATCATATCCCGGGCCTGGCTGTCTGCCGGAAACCCGGATCAGGCCCTTGCCTGGGCAGAAAAGGGTCTGGCAAAAAAAGATGATCCGGAGCTTGTGAATATCAGGGAGTATGTGCTGGCAACCCGGAAGGTGCCGTATTAAAGCGGCAGGGTTGTTTTCAGGGTAAAATACCGGTTGGGCTTTTATTTCAGGTATGCTATTTTGACGGACAGGATATAAGAAAGCCCAAGGAGGAATCCCATGCAAATTATCGACCAGGGGTATGAGATCATCAGCCTGCCGGCGGATCTGCTTCAGACCATTGAAGCGGCGGGCCGTACCTGTTACAAATCAGAGGACAAAATCACCTCTGATTCCGCGGCCGGGTTTGTATCCCGGATGCGGGACCGGGGCCACCATGCCATGATCGAGTTTGGTGACATCATCGTCCGTTTTGTCACCAACCGGGGGGTGACCCATGAACTGGTTCGGCACCGACTGTTTTCCTTTGCCCAGGAGTCAACCCGGTATGTGCGGTACGACGGAAAAATGGAGTTCATCCGGCCCTGCTGGTGGGAAGACAGCACCCCGGCCCAGCAGGAAACCTGGGAAACAGCCATGAAAGATGCAGAGAAATACTATCTGGAGCTGCTCAAAAGCGGGTGGCGGCCGGAACAGTCCAGAGAGGTGCTGCCCAATTCTTTGAAAACCGAGATTGTGGTCAAGGGCAATATCCGGGAGTGGCGCCACATGTTTGCCCTGCGTTGTTCCAAAAAAGCCCATCCCCAGATCCGGGCCTTGATGCTGCCCCTTCTGGTTGACTTGCAGGGACGGCTGCCCGTGGTATTTGATGACCTGGTATGTTAAAAATAACAGATCCGGTGACAGCAAAAGCGCAAGGCTGTCACCGGACCTGTCTGCTGATAGTGATTTAATAATCTACAAATCAGGATGACATGCATCCATCATCATCTTCTTTTACCACTTTGGTATAGCATTCATCACGTTCTTTATCTGTTTCAGACGTGTTGTCACACTCTTTCATTTTATCCACAACCTTTTTCTGGTCTTCTGCATCGCAATAATCTTTTTCCTTGTGTTCTTTTGCCATTATAAACCTCCTTTGCTGTCAAAAATCAAATTTTTTTTACGGGTCTGTTTTATAACAATATAGAGCATAGTGTAACGTTCTGTGGTAAAATGTCAACCAGGTTTGGGTGATTGAAAATTTTATAAAGCCCCTTTTTTTGAATAAAATACGTCAATGCCGCCCGGGTGAATATACCTTGACATTTAAATCTCTTATGAGAATAATGTTCTGGTCATGAAACCTGCGCACAGGCTGCAGGGAAAAACAGTAAACATAAGACGGCAGGCAGTTTGTCTTAAAACCGGTCACTGCACAAATCCTGTCCCGGGAAATACAAAAAGTGTTGGCACAGACATGATCATAATATGGACCCTATTCACATGAGGAAAACAAAATGGTTCACATGACCAGACAATTTTTAATTCTGGATGATGAAGAAAGTATCCGTCAGAGCATCGCGGCTTTTATGGAAGATGAAGGATACAACGTTTTCCAGGCTGAGACCAGTGAAGACGCCCTTGAAATTGTAAAAAATCACCACATTGACAAGGCAGTGGTGGATATTCGTCTGCCCGGGGTTGACGGCAACACGTTTATGGTGGAAGCGGCAAAAATAAATCCTGACATGAAATTTGTTGTTCATACCGGATCTGC
>JAWOEP010000155.1:0-3186 GCA_046482705.1 Desulfotignum sp. | reverse complement strand
TGATATCACATCCGATACCATAATAGGTGTCAGTCGGGTAGGCGATAATCCCCCCTTTTTTCAGCACATCCACCACTTGTGAAATAAGTCTTTCCTGGGGATTTTCCGGATTGATTGTAAGCAGCATGAAAATTTTCCTGTTATAAATATTTCAGCTGCCCACCATATCATATCTGGTGCTTCGGGCAAATGAAAAACATGGTCTGTTCCAAAGACTTGACCTGTTACGCACCAGGGCATATGTTATAATTACCCCAAAATAATGCCGGGTATGAAAAATACCCCGGACAAAGGAGGACGACATGGAAAAAAAGATTCTCATACCAGTGGACACATCACGGTCATCTCTTCAGGCTGTCCGGTATGTTGTTCACATATCATCTGTTATTAAAAATCTGCACTGCGTGCTGTTTCATGTTCAGCCCCCTGTTTCCTTGTATCTACAGGAAGAAGCGGCAAAAGACATGCATGTGCGCGCCCAGTTGAAAAAGGTGACCAGAAAAAACAACGACACTGCCAAGGCGGTGTTGGATAACCTTAAATCGGAAATGACCCAGGCAGGTTTTTCAGAGGACCGCATTGAACTGGTTACCCATCCCAGAGAACTCGGCCTGGCCCAGGATGTTATTGAATATGCCCAGAAAAACATGCTGGATGCCATTGTGGTGGGACGGCGGGGGGTGACCGGGATACAGAAATTTTTTGATACCAGTGTTTCAGATGCCGTACTGGAACGGTCCCAGGCCCTGCCTGTGTGGCTGGTTCAGGGGGATGTCCAGCCGGAGAAGATTTTGGTGGCCATAGATGGATCTCAGGATTCTCTGCGGGCAGTGGACCATGTCAGTTTCATGGTGTCGGAAAATAAAGATATCAAAATTTCTCTGCTGCATGTCACCAACACGGCCCACAATTACTGTGAGATTGATCTGGATGATGACCTCGACCCTGAATTTGTAAAGATCATTGAAAAAAAAGACAGGGCCTGTCTGGACCGGTTTTATCCTATGGCCATGGAAAAATTTGCGCAGATGGGAATACCAAAAGACCAGATTGAGATCCACACAATTGCGGGCAGCCGGCGTGTGGGCCATACGGTTGTGGAATTTGCAGAAAAAAACAGATACAATACCCTGGTTATCGGCAGAAGGGGTATCAACAAATCCTTTTTCATGGGATCTGTGTCCCGGCAGATAATCGGTCACATTTCAGATACTGCCATGTGGGTTGTTCCGTAATGTTATCTGGATCATACCCGGTTTTTCAGGTGCCAGGCCTTGTTTGATGGGGTGGTTTTACAGCCATAAATGGCTGACTGCCATGGGGGTGATTGTTGTGGTGTGGATCGGTTTTCAGACAGTGCGCACCTGTTTTTTGCCACAGGAACACCGGATCCGGCATGCGCTGCACCAGGCAGTTAAAAACCGGTTTCCACAAGCAGCGCAGGCACTGGAAAAAAGATACGGTATCAAGCCGTTTAAAGAAAGCAAAACACCTTCAGGAAATGCTGGTGAAGAACGGGTGATTCTGGTCCACGGTCTGGATGACCCGGGAATCATCTGGCAGAATCTGGCCCCGGTTCTCACAGAAAATGGATACCAGGTTCTGGTAATGACCTATCCCAATGACCAGGCGATTGCAGCATCAACCCGGTTTTTCTTTGAGCAGATGCGCCTGCTTGCCATAAAGGATTCCCGGCCTGTCTGTGTTGTGGCCCATTCCATGGGGGGGCTGGTGGTCAGAGACATGCTCACCTGTCCTGCATATGATTATTCTGAAGCTGCCGCCGCCCGGAACGTACCGGCTGTCAGACAGTTCATCATGGTGGGCACACCCAACCATGGCACCCAGATGGCCAGATTGAGAATTTTCACAGAAATCAGAGACCAGATATTTCATCTTTTCAAACCAGGTACACACTGGCTTCACTGTCTGCTGGACGGTACCGGTGCCGCAGGAATCGATCTTCTGCCCAAAAGCCGGTTCTTAAGACAATTAAACCAGCGCCCTTTGCCGAAAGATACTCCCATGCATGCGATATCCGGCGTTATCAGTCCCTGGTCAGGAAAAGGAGCTGTGAAAAATTTTTTCGGTGATGGTCTGGTATCTGTGGATTCTGTCAGCCTTCAACATGTGCAGTTAATCCGGGTAAAAGGCAGCCATTTTACCATGATTCACAATATAATCAGTTTCAGTAACCGGATGCCCCCGGCAATTCCGGTCATACTCGGGCTGCTCAACAATCAGCTCACAGATTGATGTCAAAACCTTGCCTAAAATGATTTAATTTGGTAAGAGTACGTGTTTATATACTGGTTTGCGGTTTCAAACCCGGCCGGCTGTTTCCCCTTCCCGTAATGGCTGGCCCAAAATGGTATTAATAAACAATTTTTCCTTTCTGGAGGCGTTTTATGTCCATAATATTACCGGATGAAGGGCTGTCTTTTGATGATGTCCTTCTGGTTCCTGATTATTCCGCTATTCTTCCTGACGAGGTGTCGGTCAAAACCCGGCTGACCCGGGAACTTGAACTCAATGTCCCCATCGTCTCGGCAGCCATGGATACCGTGACAGAGGCATTGACCGCCATCAGCATGGCCAGGGCAGGGGGCATGGGATTTATCCACAGGAACCTGCCAATAGAAGAGCAGGCCGTGGAAGTGGACCGGGTCAAAAAGTCGGAAAGCGGCATGATCGTGGATCCGGTGACCATTCATCCGGATGTACCCATATCAGAAGTGCTCAATATAATGGCCAAATACCGTATTTCCGGCATCCCGGTAACAGAAGGGGAAAAACTGGTGGGGATTGTCACCAACCGGGACCTGCGGTTTGAAACCCAGCTGGAAAAACCGGCCAGGGATGTGATGACCAGTGAAAACCTGGTAACAGTGACAGACAAATGCACTTTGGAGGAATCCAAGATCCTGCTCCACAAACACCGCATTGAAAAGCTGCTGGTGGTGGATGCCAATGGAAAACTCACCGGGCTGATCACCATAAAAGACATTGAAAAAATAAAAAAATATCCCAATGCCTGTAAAGATTCCTTTGGACGGCTGCGGGCCGGTGCTGCCATCGGTGTGGGATCTGATATGATGAAGCGTGTGGATGCCCTGATCCGTGCCGGTGTCGATGCCCTGGTTATTGATACCTCCCACGGCCATTCTAAAAATGTCATTAATGCGG
>JAWOEP010000152.1:0-9219 GCA_046482705.1 Desulfotignum sp. | reverse complement strand
GTCATAATCGAGATCAAGCAGAGCCTGGCCGTCGACCATGCCCACCGAGACCGCGGCAACGGGAAGAAGATTGGGCATTTTTTCGATTCTGCCATCGGCGGCCATTGCCCCGACGGCATTACGCACCGCAATTGCCGCACCGGTTATTGAGGCCGTACGGGTGCCGCCATCGGCATTGATAACATCACAGTCCACCCGCAGGGTATGTTCGCCAAGAGCGGCAAGATCGACCATGGTGCGCAGGCTGCGGCCGATAAGGCGCTGTATCTCGTAGGTCCGTCCTGATCTTCCTCCAACCTCCCGCCTGTACCGCGAAGAGGTGGCGCAGGGCAGCATGCCGTATTCCGCTGTAATCCAGCCCTTGCCGGTTCCTTCTAGAAAGGGAGGGACTTTCGGCTCTATACTCACCCCCGTGAGAACATGGGTGTTGCCCATCTTGATGAGAATAGAGGCATCCGCCTGGGGCTGGATATTTCGTTCTATTTCTATGGTGCGCAGACTGTCTGCGGCGCGGTCATTGAGGCGCATGGTTACTCCTGTAGTTTTTTTATAAAGGCCACCTGAAGGTGATAGTATGCTGTTTCCATGCAGCATGCCACTACAGTAAGACTAGATCTGGCGCTTATCAATTACCCTGCTGCCTTTTCCATCAAAACGCTCCAACGTTTTCTCCTCGACAAGCTGGATATCGACACCGATACCCAGCTCCGATGCCATACGCTTTTTTATTTTGTCAATCAGGGCGCGCTGCTTTTTCATGGCATCGAAGAAGAGTGATTCAACCACCTCCACCATCACCGTCAGCTTGTCCTCGTTGTTTTACCGTTCGACGATCAGGCGATAATGCGGCTCCATACCCTCGAATTCGAAAAGGATGGACTCAATCTGGGTGGGAAAGACATTAACGCCCTTAATGATAAGCATGTCATCGTAGCTCATAAATTTCATCAAGGGTATCTGCGGTTTTCAATCCCTGTTTGAAATGGTCCATTTTCAGCAGTTTGGAAATCTGGGCCAGTACCTTCAGGTGACCACCGGTGGAATTTTCCGGGGTCAGCAAAAGAAAAAAAATATGCACCGGCCTGCTGTCCAGAGAATCATATTCCACCCCTGCCACACTGCGGCCGAATCCCAGAACAACGTCGGTGACAGCAGCAAGTTTGCCATGGGGAATGGCAATTCCCCCGCCGATGCCGGTGCTGCCCAGAGATTCTCTTTCCATCAACACTGCGGCAATATCTTCCGCCGGCACATCGGCAGTGACAGCCACGGCCCGGGACAATTCCTGGATAATACCATGCTTGGTGGTTGATACCAGATCAGGTACTATGGATTCTTTTTTGAGAATTTTGCTTATATTCATTTTGCCTTTTGTCATCCCCCGGGCTGGATCAATCCCAGCTTTCCGTTGTTATGTTTGTAAAGGACATTCAGTTGTTCTGTCCGGGCATTGTTAAAAACAAAAAAAGCGTGCCTGCCGGTATTGAATTCAACAACCGCATCTTCAATATCCATGGGTTTTGTATCAATGGTCTCCATGACCAGGTCCTCGGAAAATACCGCTTCTGCTGCAAAGGCATTTCCGGTATGACTGAATTCTGCCGTGTCCATAAGGCTTTTTTTCTTTCCGGACATGTGGCGTTTGATTTTTTCCTTGTGCTTTTTGATCTGCACCCTGACCTTGTCCACAAGGGCGTCAATGGAGGAATACATGCTTTCGGATTCTTCTTTGGCATGGAGGTTGAGTTTGTCACAGGTCAGCGTGATTTCCGCAATATGTCTGATTTTTTCAACAGACAATACCACATGGGCTTCTGCGGGACTGTCCAGCATTTTATCAAATTTATCCAGTTTCTTTCCAACGTAGGATTTTAAAGCATCAGAAGGGTCAATTTTTTTGAATGTAACGGTTATCTGCATAAAAATACCTCCCTAAAGTTGTTTGCGTTTATTGGAAGGAAGAATATTGAGTACCTTCCGGTATTTGGCAACGGTTCTTCGGGCGATCTGTATGTTGGATTCCTGGAGGATGGCGGCGATGCGGTCATCACTCAGGGGGGCGCCGGGATCTTCATTTTCAATGAGCAGGCGTATTCTTTCCTTGACACTGGCAGAGGCCATGGAAGCACCGCCGGTCCGCTCAATGGAAGAATTGAAAAAATACTTGAGTTCGAACAGGCCCTGGGGGGTATAGGCATATTTGTTGGTGGTGACCCGGCTGATGGTGGATTCGTGCATCTGGATATCTTCGGCAATATCCTTGAGGATCAGGGGGCGCAGATAAGCAATGCCTTTTTCGAAAAATTCATACTGAAATTTTATGATGCTTTCCATGACCAGATAAATGGTTTTCTGGCGCTGGTGTATGCTTTTGATCAGCCAGGAAGCGGACTGCATCTTCTCATTGAGGTAGGTCTTGGTTTCTCTGGATATTTTTTTGCCGTCGGCAATGGCATTTTTGTAGAAACGGTTGATCCGCAGTTTGGGAAGCCCGTCATCATTCATGACAATTTTGAACCCTTCCTTGACCTTGTATACATAAATATCCGGAATAATATAGGCGGCCTCTTCATTGGAAAACTTTCTGCCCGGTTTGGGCTCCAGGTATTGCAGGATTTTTACGGCAGCCCGGACATCTTCAACGGAAATGCGCAGGGCCTTGGCAATTTTTTTGCTGTTTCTGTTTTCCAGGTTTTTTAAATGGTGCTGGATGATTTTTGTGAGCACAGGGTTTTCGATTCCCAGCTGTTTCACCTGTATGAGCAGGGTTTCGCACAGATCCCTTGCACAGACCCCCGGCGGATCAAGGGTCTGGAGAACGGACAGCACATTTTCCACCTGACCGGGTTCCACTTCGGCTGTCTGGGCGATTTCCGCCACATCCGAACACAGGTACCCGTCCCCGTTGAGGTTGTCGATAATCATATGGCCGATTTTTTCATCTTTTTCCTCCAGGCCCCGGAGCATCAGCTGCCATTTCAAATGGGCTTCAAGTGTGGTTTTTTCCGAGGTGAACGCCTCGAAGTTGGGGGCTTCGGTATGTTCTGTTTCCGTGTAGACCCGGCCGGTGGAGTTGTATTCATTGATATAGTTTTCCCAGTCCGTGTCCGACCGGACCTTTTCATCAATGGTGACTTCCTTGACAGGGGTTTCCCCCGCAGGCATCTGTGCTTCACTGTCCGGTGTTGCCAGGGTTTTCTCGGCCGACTCTTCCGGAGTCTGTTCTTCCAGGGCAGGATTTTGTTCCATCTCCTGCTGAATCATTTCAGCCAGTTCAATCCGGGACAGCTGCAGCAGTTTGATGGCCTGCTGCAGCTGGGGGGTCATCACCAGCTGCTGGGTCAGTGTGAGGCTTTGTTGTAATCCAAGTTCCATGTTACAGTTTAAAATTTTCTCCCAGATAGATTTTTTTTGCAATATCGCTGGCAATGATTTTATCAGGTGATCCTGATTCAATTACCATACCCTGGTTCATTATATAGGCATGATCACATACCCCCAGGGTTTCCCTGACATTGTGATCGGAAATAAGCACCCCGATCCGGCGTTCAGTGAGCTGGAAGATGATCTGCTGAATATCCATTACAGCAAGGGGGTCGATGCCTGCAAATGGCTCATCCAGCAGGATGAACAGCGGCTCAGTGGCCAGGACCCTGGAAATTTCCAGCCGGCGCCGTTCTCCGCCGGATAAAGAGGCGGCTTTCTGCCGGGCCAGGTGGCTGATTCCCAGTTCCTGCATCAAATCAGCTGCTTTTGTCTGGATATTTGTGCCGTTTTTGGGCAGCACCTCCAGGATGGCAGTGATATTTTCCTTTACCGTGAGTTTTTTAAAAATAGAGCTTTCCTGGGGCAGATATCCGATCCCTTTTCTGGCCCGGATATACATGGGATACTGGGTGATGTCCTCTTTGTCCAGATACACGCTGCCGCTGTCAGGCCGGATCATGCCCACAGCCATATAAAACGTGGTGGTTTTTCCGGCACCATTGGGGCCCAAAAGTCCTGTGACCCGGCCCTGTTTTACCGCAAGATCGGCTTTGTTTACAACGGTTTTGCCATTGTAGGTTTTGACCAGTTTATTGAGGGATAGTTCTGTCATCTATTGATCAGCGGGCTTGTCATCAGGGTTAAAAAATGCTTGAACCCGGCCGTTGCCGTCACTTTCCACCATGGCATTGTTATCTTTTCTAAACAAGGTGATTTTCCGGCCGCTCACCCAGCTGGACCCTGTAAGAAGTCTGGCGGACTTGCCTGTCAGAACCAGGACCTCATCTTCTGTGGTATAAACAGCCATATCGGCCAGGGCTTTTCGGTTTCCTGCAGTATATTCCACATTTTCGGCAGCCACGATTTTTTTGACCCGGTCCTGGCCATCTTGGGTTTTCTGGTCGGATGGATAAAAATATATCTTGACAGAATCGGCCAGAAGCGTGCTGTCATCCTGGACCGCTTTGACATTGCCGATGAATTCCACCATGGCTTCCGACTGGTGGGCGATCATTTTATCGGAAGTCACCTGCAGCGGTTTTTGGGTCAAACGGTCTGCATCTGATGTCTCTTTCTGCTGGGCAGCAGATATGCCCCAGCAGTTCACCATCAGCAGAACAAAAACAAGAATTTTTGAAATCCGGTTACGGCAGCACGGAATTTTCACTGAAATTTCCTTTAACATTTCCCTGCATTATAATTGTATTCTGGTTCAATGCAATTTTCATGGTGTCTGCTTCAATCACGGAAAACATGTCTTCAAGCCTGACACGCACATCTGAATATATTATATGTGGTTTTTTTTTATAATGCAACTTATCAGTTTTCAGAACATAGGTCTGGTGCCGGACGGTCACATTTCCCGCAAAAGTCATGTCATGGGTCTTGGTGTCCAGTATTCCCTGATCAGATGTCAGAAGCACTTTTTTGTTGTCTTCGGTATAAAACATTACGTTGACATCGGTTAAGACTGCCTGGTCCTGCTCTTTCATCAAGGTGGCGGTGGCTGCTTCAAGCTCCCATTCAGTGATGCCGTTTTTTTTGGAAACCTGTTTCATCAGGTTGAGTTTCAGGGCAGCGTCGGAATCAATCTGGATATCCGTAAGTGTGGGAGATTCATCCATGATTCTGCCGAAGAAAAAAAAGATGCCAAACCCGATGACCATGGCGAAAAGAATCAGTACAAGCGGAAAAATAAGTTTTTTTTTGCCCCGGCGCTTCATGGCAGATAAGATTTCAAGACCTTTTCCCACAGTCCTTTGGCCTTGAGAATCGCTTCACACATTTCTCTGACTGCTCCCTGGCCCCCCCTGGCCCGGGTAATGATGTCAGCCCTGGACTTTACCTCATCCGGGGCATCGGCCACTGCCACGGCCACCCCGGCACGCATCATGGCCGGCAGGTCAATAAGATCATCCCCCGCAAAAGCCATGGCAGACAGGGGAATCCCGGTGCGGGCGGCTAGCTGGTCCATGGCTGCAGCCTTGTCCTGGATGCCGTCAAATAAAAGATCAATGCCCAGGTTGCGGCACCGGTGGACAAGTGCGCCTGAAGTCCTGCCGGTGATGATGGCCACCTGGATGTTGTTTTTCATGAGCAGCTTGATACCAAGACCATCTCTGGATAAAAAACTTTTTATCTGTTCTCCGGAATCCGTATAAGTGAGCCGGCCGTCGGTCAACACGCCATCCACGTCAAGCACCAGCATTTTAATCTGTTTGAGAAAAGATGACATGGGCTTACCCTGATACTTTTTTGATGGCCAGCAAAGTTTTCAGCAGTCCGGCCATCTCTGCCAGGGGCATGGAATTGGGCCCGTCGCACAGGGCTTTTTCAGGGTCGGGGTGGGTTTCCATGAACAGGCCGTGGGCCCCGGCTGCAATGGCGGCCTTTGCCAGGGTGGGAATGAACTGCCTGTCTCCGGCAGATGCTGTGGCAGACCCGCCCGGCAGCTGCACACTGTGGGTGGCATCGAATATCACCGGCACCCCCATCTGCTGTAAAATAGGGATGGACCTGAAATCCACCACCAGGTTGTTGTAACCGAAACTGGTGCCCCTTTCCGTGATGGCGATGTGGGGGTTGCCCGTGGTTGCCGCTTTATCAATAATATTTTTGCAGTCCCGGGGGGCCAGGAACTGGCCTTTTTTAATGCTCACCGGCTTGCCTGTCCGGCAGGCTGCCAGAATAAGGTCGGTCTGGCGGCATAAAAATGCGGGAATCTGGATTACATCCAGAACCCGGGCAGCAGGTGCTGCCTGATCCGGCAGATGGATATCCGAGATGACAGGCAGATCCAGGTCTGATTTGATTTTGGCCAGGATGGCCAGACCGTCTGCAAAGCCCGGTCCTCTGAAAGACTGGACAGATGTCCGGTTGGCTTTGTCAAAGGATGCCTTGAAAATAAACGGCAGACCCAGATCACGGGAAATGGTTTTCAGGGTGCTGGCAATTTCAAAAGTGGTGTCCGCATTTTCAATCACACAGGGACCTGCCACCAGAAAGAAACAGGGGGAGGGCGTGTCAAGCATGTCAAAAAAAAAATTGTTCATGGGGCGATCCTTATTTTGCATTCATCTGGCACAAATTATAATCTGGCATACAAAAAGTCAAGAATGGAAAATTCCTTGATAAGTTGGGGTATAGCTGATATTTTTATGGGCGTTTCGGTTGTGTAATTCTAACCCCTTGAAAAAAATAGGTATTGTTAATGAAGAAGTTTTTTTTGCTGGTGGTATGTGCAGGGGTCCTGGTGCCGCTGGTATGGATATTGATTTATAAATTCGAAGGCACTGCACCCCGGGTGGAGGTGGAGCTGCCGTCTCTGTATTTAAAAGAAGGCTATGAACTGTCTTTGAACGTGAAAGATACAAATACCGGGCTGCGCCATGTCATGGTCTCTGTTATGCAGCAGGAAAGGGAAAAAGTTTTGCTGGAAAAAAAGTATCCGGCGGTGTCAATTCTGGATATGTTTTCCGGGGAGAAAAAACAGGAAGACCGGTTTTTGATTCCTGTGGAAGCCCGCAAATACGGCATGAACGACGGAGAAGCAACCATCCGCATCCAGGCAGCGGACCAGGCCTGGCGGGGATGGAACACAGGCAATGTTTTTTATATGGAAAAAAAGGTTATCATCGACACCGAGCCCCCGAAAGTTCAGGTGCTGACCCAGAGCCATAATGTGGAGCGGGGGGGATCGGGCCTGGTCATCTACCGGCTTTTTGAAGAAGATCTCAAAAGCGGGGTCATGGTGGGAGACAATTTTTTTCCGGGCCATTCCGGCATGTTTGACGACAAAAATATTTATGCCGCTTTTTTTGCACTGGACCATACCCAGGGACCGGGAACCCGCATGTGGGTAACTGCAGAAGACCTGGCAGGGAATCTTGCCAGACGCGGATTTCATCATTATATCCGGGACCATGACTTTAAAACTGATGTGCTCAATATTACGGATCAGTTTCTGGAATTCAAAATGCCGGATTTTAATCTCGGGGAAAAAGAAGCCCGCTTTGCCGCAGCACCCGATCCCCTGCTGGAAAAATTTCTGACGATCAACACCGCATTGAGAAAAGCCAATGTAAAAACCGTGCTCCAGGTGCCCTCTGATACAACCAACCGGATCCTGTGGCAGGGAAAATTCGACCGCCTGCCCGGATCCGCCACAAGGGCGCAGTTCGGTGACCGCAGATCCTATGAACACAAGGGCAATGAGATCAGCAAGTCCATTCACATGGGCATCGATCTGGCCTCCACTGCCCATGCCCGGGTGGGGGCGGCCAACAGCGGCCGGGTGATCATGGCCGAATCTGTGGGTATCTTCGGCAATACCATCATCATTGACCATGGATTCGGTTTGGCCAGTCTGTATTCCCATTTGAGCAACATGGTTGTGTCTTCAGGGGATATGGTGAACAAGGGAGATACCATCGGCAACACAGGACTCACCGGTCTTGCCGGCGGGGACCATCTGCACTATTCCATGATCGTGCACAATGTGTTTGTCAATCCCCTTGAATGGTGGGACCCCAGCTGGATAAAGAACAATATCACATCCAAAATCGAGATGGTGAAGCGCCAGTCTTTCAATTGATAAAAAAACCAAGGAAACCATGAACGCTCATAAAATTTCCAAAACCTATGAACAGATAAACAAAAAAATTGCCCGGGGCGAGGCTGTGGTGGTGACGGCCGAGGAGATCATCGACATTGCAAAAGAAAACGGGATTGTGGAGGCAGCCAGCCAGGTGGATGTGGTGACCACCGGCACATTCGCCCCCATGTGCTCTTCCGGGGCATTCATCAACATCGGCCAGTCAAAGCCCCTGGTGAGAACCTCAAAGACCTGGTTCAACAATGTACCTGCCTATTCCGGCATTGCTGCGGTGGACTGCTACCTCGGAGCCACCCAGCCCTGTGATGACGACCCTTTGAACAAGCTGCATCCCGGTGATTTCAATTACGGGGGCGGCCATGTGATCCAGGATCTTGTGGCAGGCAAAACCGTTGAGATCCTGGCGGAAAGCTACGGTACCGACTGCTATCCCAACCGGCGCATTGAAAAGACCATGGCCCTCAAAGACCTTCCCAATGCCATGCTGGTGAACCCCAGAAACGCCTACCAGAACTACAATTGTGCCGTGAACCGGTCGGACCGCATCAAATACACCTACATGGGCACCTTGAAGCCGGGCATGGCCAATGCCAACTATTCCACATCAGGTGCTTTGAGCCCTTTGTTCAATGACCCGTACCTCAAGACCATCGGCCTTGGCACCCGGATTTTTCTGGGCGGGGCCCAGGGGTATGTGACCTGGACAGGGACCCAGCACAAATCTGCCGTGGACCGGGGGCTGAACGGGGTGCCCCTGGGCCCTGCCGGCACCCTGTCTGTTATCGGGGATTTAAAAGAGATGTCCCCTGAATGGCTGGTGGGCCAGAGCATAAGGGGGTACGGGTGTTCTCTGTCCGTGGGGCTGGGCATTCCCATCCCCATTCTCAACGAGGAGATGCTCAAATACACAGCAGTTTCCGATGAAGATATTTTTACCCAGATTGTGGATTACGGATATGATTATCCGGAAGGGACAGCCAGATCCTACGGCCAGGTGAGCTATGCAGAACTCAAAAGCGGCTCCATCATGGTAAAAGGCCAGAAAGTGTCCACCCATCCATTGTCCAGCATGGTAAAAGCCAGAAAGATTGCAGAACTTCTCAAGTCCGCCATAAGGC
>JAWOEP010000069.1:0-3369 GCA_046482705.1 Desulfotignum sp. | reverse complement strand
ACCCTGTATGCCAGAAACCCGGAAAAAAATGTGGTTATCGGCGGAGACAATATCGCATTCATGCCCTGCTACGGTGCCCCGTTTGTCAATTGCCTGGACCATGGCCGCAGATCAGGCACCCTGGAAGATTTCAAAAATTTTGCCAAACTGGCCTGCGCCATCCCCTATTTTGATCTTACCGGCGGTATGATGGTGGAACCCAATGATATCCCTGTGGAAAAGCGGAATGCGGAACGGATTTACGCTGCCATGGTTTTGTCTGACAAGCCGTTCATGGGAGCCGGCACCGGCGGACCTGATGCAGTACAGACCCTGGACATGGCAGCCATGCTGTTCGGCGGCAGAGATGAAATGGCAAAGAAACCACCCTTTGTGAGTATTCTCACCACCCTGACCCCTTTGGGATTTGATGACAAAATGTGTGCCGGCATCATGGCCTATGCAGCAGCCGGCATGCCCCAGCTGATCTCTTCCCTGTCCATTGCCGGTGCCACCACGCCGGTGACCATGGAAGGTACCCTGGTTGTCCAGAATGCAGAAGTGCTGGCCGGCATCTGCCTGGCCCAGCTGGTGAGAGAAGGGACCCCGGTGATCTTTGCCGGATCATCTTCTGCCGCGGCCATGCATTACGGCACCCTGAGCATCGGTGCCCCTGAAATGGCGGTGAACACCGCAGCCACCGCCCAGATGGGGCGGTTCTACAACCTGCCTTCCCGGGGCGGCGGGGCCCTGACCGATGCCAAAATGGTGGATTCCCAGGCCGGGTTTGAATCCATGATGAGCCTGCAGATGGCCTGTTTGAGCGGGATCAATTTTGTTTTGCATGCCGCCGGCATTCTGGAGGGATATATGACCGCTTCCTATGAAAAATTCATGATCGATGCAGAAATGATGGGCATGTGCCGCCGCATCAAAAAAGGAGAAGAGATCATTCCGGAAAAACTGGCCCTGGATGTGATCGACCAGGTGGGACCCGGCGGAGAATATCTCACCAACCGCCACACATTTCAATATTTCAGATCAGAACTGTATGCTCCGCTTATGGAGGAACGCCGCAATTTTGATGCCTGGACCGCAAAGGGCAGCCTTTCCATGGAACAGCAGGCCAATGCAAAATACAAGGAAATCCTGGAAAACTTTGAGCCCCCTGACATGGACCCTGCCATCCGCAGGGACCTGGACAGATACATGGAAGGGATCCGCAGCAAATAATACAGTATCCAGGTGTTTGCAGTATGCAGATGCTTGCCGGAAAAACATATCAGACACATACGCATAAGGAAAACGATTATGAGTGAGATCACCATACCAAAGGAATTCGGCACCATCACAGCTGACGCCGTGGTTATCGGCGGCGGCATTGTGGGATCGGCAACCGCTTTCTGGCTGTCAAAAGCCGGCATGAAAACCGTCCTGGTGGAAAAACGCGATGCCCTGTCCAGCCTCACCACTGCTGCCAGCGTGGAGTGTTTCCGCACCCAGTTCACGGAAAAATCCATGGCAGACCTGGCCCTGGCCAGTGTGGACATGTTTGAAAATTTTAATGACGTTGTAGGCCTGCCCGGCATTGACATCCATGTGACCCAGCGGGGGTATCTGTTTGTCACTGATGACGCGGCCCAGCTGCCTGATTTGAAAAAAGCAGTGGACCAGTACCGTGCCATCGGCATACCCGGGGCGGAATACATCGGCGCGGATGATCTGCACAAGCGGTTTCCCTTCCTGGCCCCCGGGGCTTTGGGAGCCACCTTCAACAACCGGGACGGGTGGCTGTCCACCCATGAGGCCACCTATGGATTTGCCAAAGGGGCCGGTGGTGCCGCGTTTTTTATAAAGACGGAAGTCACGGACATCCAGACCGACAGCCAGGGGGTATGTGCTGTAAAAACCGACAAAGGCACCATCTCCACCCGGCTGGTGGTCAACTGTGCCGGTCCCTTTGCCGGGGTCATCGGAAAGATGGCCGGCCTGGACATGCCCCTGCGAAACGTGCGGCGCCAGAAAGCCTATATCAAAACAGACCTTCCGGATCTGCCGGCCGCTGCCCCTTTTACAGTGGATCTGGTGAACCACGGGTACTGGCGCCCGGAAGCAGGGGGCCTGCTCTGTGCCTGGGTGGACCCGGATGAACCGGAATCTGCGCCTGCTGATGAACTGCCCACGGACTGGGACTTTGCCGCTGAATCAATCCACCGGGTATCCCGGCTCAACCCGTTTCTGGAAAAAGTGGCTGACAACCTCAAGGCCGAAGATGTCAACGTATCTGCCGGCCAGTATGTATACACCCCGGATGACAAGCCTGTCATCGGTCCTTGCGGAGAAATTGAGGGATTTCATGTTAACTGCGGATACTGGTGCGGGGTCATGATGTCTCCGGGTGCCGGCAAACGGGTGGCAGACATTGCCACCGGCAAAATGGACAACACAGACAATCCCCTGCGGTATTCCCGGTTCCGGGAAGGGAATTTTGCAAAAGGGGATACCTTTCTGAAATAGGAACCCCGTCCGGGTTTATCCCGCCTGATTATCTGTAAATGCTCTGTGAAAAACAGTTGACACTGGGTTGGTGAGAAGCCTATTTTAATAATAATATGAATGCCCAACCCAAGGAAACTGACCGTGAATAAGAAGATCTATGTCATCGCCTGCGCGGTGCTGGCCAGGGATATGAAGGAAATTGCCCGGGAAATAGGCCTGGAGTTTGATTTTACATTCCTGGAGGCCGGTCTCCATGAGAATCCCCATAAGCTGAATACAAAGGTCCAGGAAGCCATTGACAGGATTGCCGGCAACAGGGACGGAGACAGGATCATCATCGGATACGGGGTCTGCGGCAAAGGCACCATCGGACTGACAGCCCGGGACATCCCCCTGGTCATCCCCCGGGTGCATGACTGCATCGCCCTGTTTCTGGGCGGGGACCAGGCCTACCAGGAGCAGTTCAAACGCTTTCCCGGCACCTATTACCTGTCTGCCGGCTGGTGTGAGGAAAAAGCGGAACCAGTTTCCCAGCGGCGCAAAAAAGCCTGGTTCGGCAACCGCCAGCTGCTGTATGAAGATCTGAAAAACTCCCATGGGCAAAAAACCGCAGACCATACCTTTGCTTTTCTCAACTCCTGGCAGAAAAATTACCAGCGGGCTGCATTCATTGAAACCCGGTCCGGCCAGGCCCCCAAATATGAACGCATGGCAAAAGACATGGCAAAAGAGTATGGATGGCAGTTTGAACGCATCACAGGGGACCAGGGCCTGCTCCGGCAGATGATGACTGCCGGAGCAGGCCCTGGTCCCCTGTGATGCGTTCAAACTGACATCCATACTCTTTTGCCATGTCTTTTGCCATGCGTTCATATTTGGGGGCCTGGCCGG
>JAWOEP010000055.1:0-22630 GCA_046482705.1 Desulfotignum sp. | reverse complement strand
ATTATCTACGTGTTACTCACCCGTGCGCCACTCTACTCAGGATTGCAAGCAATCCCTTTCTCGTTCGACTTGCATGTGTTAAGCACGCCGCCAGCGTTCATTCTGAGCCAGGATCAAACTCTCCAGTTAAATCCTTACATGGCTTAATTCAATAAGCCTTCTAAAACTCTTTAAGGTCTTGTTTAAGACCCGCTTCAAACTTTTATCACTGACCAATTTTCAAAGATCAAACATTTGGTTGGTCACTTTTTTGTGACCGAAAAACCTGGCTAATATACACACAGGTTTTGGCTTTGTCAAACCTTTTTTCACATCATGACACAATTATTTTATGGTACTTTTTTTTACCGGCCCGCAGCAAAATTTCACCCTGGTCCATATCAGCTGCTGAAACCCTCTGGTCAAATGCAGATACCCGGTTTCCATTGATATAGGCCCCGCCCTGGGTGACCAGCCGTCTGGCATCGGATTTGGATCTGCACAAGCCGATGCGGGTAAACAGATCCACCACAAAAAGGGCATCTGAAATTTCATTTTTATCAATATAGGTTGCAGGAATGGATACGTCTGATGCAGCCGAATGCTCCCCTCTGGGAATGGTGGCCCCCGGCAGAAGATCTTCGGGTACATCGATGCGGCCGAATACAGATGCAGAAGCCTTCAAGGCACTGCGGGCCGCATCTTCTCCATGGGCGATCTTTGTGGCTTCATAGGCCAGAATGGTTTTGGCCTTGTTCAGACCAGCCCCTGAAAGATTTTTCACCTGTGCAATTTCCTGCATGGGCAAAAAAGTAAACAAGGCCAGGAACCGTGCCACATCGGCATCATCACAATTGACCCAGAACTGGTAGTAATCATAAGGGGAAAATCGGTCCGGATCAAGCCAGACAGCCCCTTTGTGGGTTTTTCCCATTTTGATGCCGGAAGCGGTTGTTATCAACGGAAATGTAATGCCGAATGCCTGTTTTCCAAGGGTTCTGCGGATCAGATCGATACCGGCCACAATATTTCCCCACTGATCACTGCCCCCCATCTGAAGCAGGCAGTCATGGTTTTGTGCCAGCTCCATAAAATCATAGGCCTGGAGCAGCATATAATTGAATTCAATAAAGGTCAGGCCCTCTTCTGATTCCATACGGGCTTTGTAACTTTCCGCTTTTATCATGCGGTTAACAGAAAAATGCCGGCCGATATCTCTTAGAAACGGGATATACTCCAGTTTGGTCAGCCACTGGGCATTGTCCAGCATCAGGGCCCGGCCACTATCAAAATCAATAAATCTGGACAGTTGGGCCTTGATGCCTGCCTTGTTTTCATCAATCTGGTCCCGGGTGATGATCTGACGCATTTCGGTTTTTCCGGACGGATCTCCTATGAGGCCGGTACCGCCCCCCACAAGGCCTATGGGCCGGTGCCCGCACCGCTGCATATGGGCCAGGGCCATGATACATACAAGGCTTCCCACATGCAGGCTGGATGCGGTGGGGTCAAATCCGATATAACAGGTGGCCCGGTTATTTTCCAGGTAATCTTCCAATTCCTGTTTATGGGTCACCGCATCAATGAACCCCCGTTCCTTTAAAACCGATAAAACATTCATGGACAAAACTTCCTGTTATTTTTTGGTATATTCAACTGCTCTGGTTTCTCTTATCACCACCACTTTTACCTGTCCGGGAAAGGTCAGGTTCTCTTCTATCTGACGGGCAATCTCCCTGGACAGAAAGGTTGCCTCGTCATCACTGATTTTCTCACTTTCGGTGATCACCCGGATTTCCCGGCCTGCCTGAATGGCATAGGTGTTCACCACCCCGTCAAAGGCATTGGCAATGTTTTCAAGATCTTCCAGGCGTTTGATGTAATTTTCCAGACTTTCTTTTCTGGCCCCGGGCCGGGCCCCGGACAGGGCATCTGCCGCCTGGACAATATAATCATATACCGAGGTGGGTACCTGGTCTTCATGATGGGCGGCAATGGCATTGACCACGGCATCAATCTCTCCGTATTTTTTTGCCATTTTGGCCCCGATAATGGCATGTGCCCCATCCACTTCATGGTCCACTGCCTTGCCGATATCATGAAGCAGACCCATGCGTTTGGCCAGCTTGATATCCAGCTTCAGTTCCGCTGCAATGGTACCTGCGAGGAATGCCACTTCAAAAGAATGCTGCAGCACGTTCTGGGCATAGGATGTTCGGAATTTGAGTTTCCCCAAAACCTTTATCAGTTCCGGATTGATCCCATGGACCCCCAGGTCGAATGCAGCCTGTTCTCCGGCTTCCTTGATGGCCAGCTCCACTTCCTGGGATGCCCGTTCCACCACATCCTCTATCCTGGCCGGATGAATCCTGCCGTCGGAAATCAATTTCTCCAGAGAAAGACGGGCAACTTCCCGCCGAATCGGGTTGAAACCGGAAAGAATAACTGCTTCAGGGGTGTCATCAATGATAAGATCAATGCCGGTGGCAGCTTCCAGCGCGCGGATGTTTCGCCCCTCTCTGCCGATGATCCTGCCTTTCATTTCATCTCCGGGCAAATGCACAACAGACACGGTTTTTTCCGCCACATATTCCCCTGCATACCGCTGCACAGCGGTGGATATGATTTTCTTGGCTTCCTTGTCAGCCTGTTCTCTGGCTTCATTGTTGATCTTTTTGACAAGGGCGGCCCCTTCATGTCTGGCTTCTTCTTCCATGGCTTTGAGCAGCAATTCCCTGGCCTGCTCCGAAGTGAGTCCGGAAACCTTTTCTAGCTCCTTTTTTGTTTCCTCCAGCAAAAGGTTACACTGCTCTTCTGCCTGGACAACAGAATCAAGTCTGTTGTGAATCTCGATTTCTTCTTTCTGGAGGGCTTTTTCCCTTTTTCCCAATAAATCCTCAGCCTGGTCCAGTTTTTCACTCTTTCTGGAAAGCCTGCGGGCTTCTTTTTTTAATTCCTCCCGGGTTTCCTGGGTTTCTGCATCAAAGGTGCTTTTCATCTCAAGAAGCCGGGATTTTGCTTCCAGCCTGGCTTCCTTTAAAAGGGTTTCAGCATTTCGTTCCGCTTCCTCGATAATCCGTTTTTGTTCTGCTTCAATATGTAGGTTGTCTTGAGAGATCTTTTTTTTCAGCACAAAAAAGGCTATGACTCCCAATCCCAGCAACACAGCAATAATTAATGAGAGTACGGTTTCCATTCAACAAGTCTCCTTCAAGCATATGGTATTAACAACACGCAAAAAAAGCGGTTGTGCAACTTTGACCTGAATTATGGAATAGGATAATGATGTGAAAAGGGCTGGAATTTAAAAAGAGCTCTGATTAAAAAAGACAGTTACCCCCACAGATTGCCGTGTTGCGTTTAGGGCTTTGAACCATTGGTTCAAAAGTGGGCATCCAGATAATACCTTCAGGCTTTTCCTTACAAATGAGGAACCTGCTCACCAGTATCAGGGTGGATTCCCTTTTCAGTATGCATTAGGACAAAGTCTATCATACAATCACGCACATTGCAGGGGCGTTTTTACCGTCACAGCCTGGCTGTCTTTCATTCATTCAAGTTCTTTATCAATTTTATTTATCAGAGATGCCATTTTTTCCCCAACATCCCTTTTAAATTCAGAGTGTTGCAGTTGGAGCTCATGAAAATCCTTTGACAGATTCATGGCAGCCAGAAGCAGAATAGCGATTTTATTTCGTCCCGAGCTTTTGCTTTGGATCATCTTTTCTGCCTCCTGAATATAATCGGTTAAATGTTGTGCAACTTTTTCCGGATTCTTGACCTCGCCATCAGGTTTAAATCTAAACTCTTCCCCAAAAAGATCAATTTTGATAATTTCATTCAATGAAATCCCTTTACCGAAAACAAACTGTCGGTCACACTTTTGATCGGGTTTCTTCTGACCGGCTGAAACTGTCCAGTTTTGTCAAAAGCGCATCAATTTTTGATTGAATAAACGCTTCCTGTTCAGAAAATTTCTCCTCTGTCTGGTTCTTCTTTTCCAGGTCTGATTCCAACTCCCTGATCCGTGAAAGCAGACCCTGATTTTCCGACCGAAGTGTCTGACAAAGTGCAATCAACCCGTCAATTTTATTACCGATATCATCAAACTTGCTCTTAACTGAATCATTACCCAATTTCATAATCTCACAAAGTATTAAATTGTGTTTCAGTATAGATCAAAAGCGTTGCCAAAGTCAAGGGTATTCATTTTCAGGGCCTCTGATGAGGTTCTGTGCTTTCTCAAGCTCATCCAGGGTATTGATGCCCATAACCTGACGATGATCTGCCAGCACCTTCACTGCAATTTCTTCTTTGTTTTTAACCCCGATATCCACCACATCCGTAAGATAATATTCACCCTGCCGGTTGTCCGGGCGCAGCAGATCCACCGCCCGGGATAAAAAATGCCGGTTAAAGCAGTAAATGCCGGTATTGACCCGTGCAATTTTTTTTTCAGCATCACTGGCATCAGCCTCCTCCCGGATGGCAAGCATTTTTCCTTCCTGATCCTGGATAATCCGGCCGTACCCAAAAGGATTTTCCAGATCTGTTGCCAGAACTGTAACTGCAGCACCACAGCTTTGATGGGTCTGTACCATATCCATAAGGGTTCCGGGCTGTATCAGGGGTACATCACCGCACAGCACCAGTACATCCTGGATATGGGCTGCCAGATGCGGCAGGGCTGATTTTACAGCATCACCGGTACCCAGCAGCTGCTGCTGTACGCAAAAATCCACCTCGAAACCGGCAGACACCTCCCGGCGTACTTTACGGGCCTGATGCCCCACCACCACATGGATATGATCACGGGTCAAATGCATGGCACAGGCAATGACATAAGACACCATACTTTTTCCCGCCACCTTGTGAAGCACTTTGGGCAGATCGGATTTCATCCGGGTTCCTTTTCCAGCCGCCAGAATAATCACACCCAATTTCGTATCCATTGTCATTTTCCTTTTGTGTGGATACTGCCTACTGCCAAGTAAACATATTGTCTGCCAGCACAAAGGGGTGCTTTCCCGAACGGGTGCACCCCTTTGTAAACTTCATTTGCAACCAATTTACCCTGTCAATAAAACAACCACTGCATTATTTTCGCGCTGCTGCAAGATTAATCCTGTGAATTGCCCTGCGCAATGCCATTTCAGCCCGCAGGAGATCGATTCCGGCAGCCCTGGTGGCCAGACGCTGTTCTGCCCGCTCTTTTGCAGCCTGGGCCCTGGCCATATCAATGTCAGCACCCCTTTCGGCTGATTCTGCCAGAATCGTTACCTTGTCCGGCAGAATTTCAGCAAATCCGCCGTTTACAAACAGCTGCCGTTCTTTTCCGTTGACATCAGTATACCTGAGTGTTCCCAGTTTCAGGGATGTCAAAAAAGGCGTGTGCCCCCTGAGGGCACCGAATTCACCCTCGGAGCCCGGTGCCACGACACTGTCAACCGGTTCACTTACAACGGCCTTTTGTGGTGTCACCACTTCAAGAAATAGTTTCTCGGCCATGATTTTCCTCCGAATTAAGCGGATTGTGACTTTTTAATGGCATCTTCAATGGAACCAACCATATAAAAGGCATTTTCCGGAAGATCATCATGCTTGCCTTCAATGATTTCTTTAAATGATCTTACGGTATCTTCAACTTTTACAAAAACACCCGGCATACCCGTAAAGGTTTCCGCAACATGGAAAGGCTGGGACAGAAATTTCTGCAGCTTTCTGGCCCGCTGTACCGTGATTTTATCTTCATCAGACAGTTCATCCATCCCGAGAATGGCAATGATGTCCTGGAGTTCTTTGTATTTTTGCAGGGTCTGCTGAACAACCCGTGCCACATAATAATGCTCTTCACCGATATAGTTGGCATCCAGAATCCGGGAGGTGGAGTCCAGGGGATCAACCGCCGGGTAAATACCCAGCTCGGCAATCTGGCGGGAGAGAACCACAGTGCCGTCCAGATGGGCAAATGTGGTGGCCGGCGCCGGGTCGGTCAGGTCGTCGGCCGGCACGTACACACATTGTACCGCAGTGATGGAGCCTTTGTCCGTGGAGGTGATACGTTCCTGGAGTTCCCCCATGTCCACTGCCAAAGTGGGCTGGTACCCAACCGCTGAGGGCATACGTCCCAGGGTGGCGGATACTTCCGCACCCGCCTGGGTGAACCGGAAGATGTTGTCGATGAACAACAGCACATCCTGGCCTTCCACATCACGGAAATGTTCTGCACAGGTCAATGCGGACAGGGCAACCCTGGCACGGGCTCCCGGAGGTTCGGTCATCTGCCCGTAAACCAGGGCACACTTGGGAAGAACCCCTGAATCCTTCATTTCATGGTACAGGTCATTTCCTTCACGGGTACGTTCCCCCACACCGCCGAAAACGGAAATACCACCATGCTGCATGGCAATATTGTTAACCATTTCCATCATGATAACGGTTTTGCCGACACCGGCACCGCCGAACATGCCCATCTTGCCGCCCCTGGGAAAGGGCACCAGCAGATCGATAACCTTGACACCGGTTTCCAGCACCCGCACCGTGGTATCCTGTTCAATGAATGCAGGGGCATGTCTGTGAATGGGCAGTGTGTTTTCCCTGGAGATATCACCCAAACCATCCACAGGTTTTCCCACAACATTGAGTACCCGGCCCAGAGAGGCTTCCCCCACCGGCATCAAAATGGGAGAACCGGTATCTTTTACCGGCATGCCCCGTTGAAGCCCGTCGGTCACATCCATGCCGATGCACCTGACCATATTGTCACCCAGATGCTGGGCCACTTCAATGACCAGGTTGTCTTCTTCATCCCCGATGGTGGGATTGGTTACGGTCAGGGCGGTGAGAACCGACGGAAGGTTGCCGGGTGAAAATTCAACATCAACAACCGCACCAATAACCTGTGCTATTTTACCTATATTTTCAGCCATTTTTTTCTCCTAATAAAGCTGTTTAAATATTTTTACATATCTTTTTTGCTATTGCGTGACGTATTATCCCTTGAGTGCTTCAGCACCACCGACAATATCCATGAGGTCGGCTGTAATGCCCGCCTGTCTGGTCTTGTTATAGATGCTCTGGAGTTCAGCCACCATGTCTTCACAGGCTTTGGTGGCATTTTCCATGGCCCGCATACGGGCGGCATGTTCGCTGGTGGATGTCTGGAGCAGTGCATCATATATCTGAATAAACACATTTTTGGGAAGCATTTCTCCCAAAAGTGCGTCAGATGATGGTTCACAAATATGTTCCGGAAGAAAGCCCGCATCTGTTTCAGCAGGCTTTTCCTCCACCACATCAACCAGGGACGGGATGGGCAGAATCTGCTTGATTCTGGGTTCCTGTCTTGCCATAGTCTGAAACTCCGAATAAATCAGATATACTTCATCAACAGCTTCTTCCAGGAAACTGTCAATCAGCTGCTGCCCCGGGGTAGAAGCGTGGGAAAATCCGATCTTGCCCCCCACCACATCCAGAAATTCTGCGTCAAGGGTATGGGGAGATTTTCTGACCCAGTCTCTGCCTTTTTTCCCGTAGCAAAAGAAAGATATCTCCTTGCCCTGCAGCCCGGATTGGATTAATTTTCTGGTTTTGTCAATCAGATTGATATTGAATCCACCACACAATCCTCTGTCAGATGTACACAGGACAAGCACCACTTTTTTGACCTCTTCGCGGGGAACCAGCAGAGGACTTGCCTCGGAGCTGGATTTGCCGGCAATACTGCCAAGAACTTCGGCAAATTTGGAAGCATAGGGTTTGAATTGCTCCATGTTGTTCTGACAACCGCGCAATCGTGAAGTGGCAACCATTTTCATGGCAGAGGTAATCTGTTTTGTCTTTTTGACACTGCCGATCTTTGATTTAACTTCTTTTAATGTTGCCATTATATCTACCTTTCAAGCCTGGTGTTGGTGAAAAATTTTTCAAATGTAAGCATACATACCCTGCTATTTTTATAGGGTATCCTTAAATTCTTCATCATAGGCTTCCAACGCTTGTTTGAGCTTGGATTCGATATCCTGGGTAATTTCTTTTTTCTCTATCAGGCCCTGGTAGATTTCAGGAAACCGGTTTTCAATAAAGGGATACAGTCCTTCTTCATATTTGGAAACCGCGTCTTTGGGGTACTTGTCAATATACCCTTTGGTACCGGCATACAGGGCGGTTACCATTTTTTCCATGGGAAGGGGCTGGTACTGGGGCTGCTTGAGCAGCTCCACCAGTCTTTCACCACGGGTCAGCTGTTTCTGGGTGGCGGCATCAAGGTCGGATCCAAATGCGGCAAATGCTTCCAGCTCACGGTACTGGGCCAGGTCCAGACGCAGGGTACCTGCCACCTGTTTCATGGCCTTTACCTGGGCCGCCCCCCCGACACGGGATACGGAAAGCCCCACATCAATCGCCGGCCGTATACCGGCAAAAAACAGGTCCTTGTCCAGGAAGATCTGGCCGTCGGTAATGGAGATAACATTGGTGGGAATAAATGCAGATACATCCCCTTCCTGGGTTTCAATAATGGGAAGTGCGGTCAGAGAACCGGCACCTTTTTCATCACTCAATTTGGCAGAACGTTCCAAAAGCCGTGAATGGTTGTAGAAAATGTCACCGGGATAGGCTTCACGTGCCGGCGGCCGTCTCAGGAGCAGGGATACCTGGCGGTAGGCAACCGCCTGTTTGGAAAGATCATCATAAATAATCAGTGCATGCTCGCCTTTGTCCCTGAAATATTCACCCATGGCACAGCCGGCATAAGGTGCCAGGTACTGCATGGCAGCGGACTCGGAAGCGGACGCCACAACAACGGTGGTGTATTCCATGGCACCATGTTCTTCCAGGGCGGCAACCACCTGGGCAACAGTGGATTTTTTCTGGCCGCAGGCAACATAGATACATTTCATATCGGTATTTTTCTGGGCGATGATAGCATCCACTGCTACAGCGGTTTTACCTATCTGCCGGTCGCCGATGATCAGCTCCCTTTGTCCCCGGCCCACGGGCGTCATGCCGTCAATGGCCTTGGCACCGGTATAGCAGGGTTCATGAACCGATTTTCTGGCGATAACACCCGGGGCCACCAGTTCCATGTTCATCATGATATCGGAATTGATGGGGCCCTTGCCGTCAATGGGGTCTCCTGTGGTGCCGACAACACGGCCCAGCAAAGCTTCGCCCACAGGTACGGATGCAATACGTTCGGTTCTTTTGACAACATCCCCTTCTTTGATGAGATTGCCATCACCTAAGACGGCAACACCCACATTGTCGGCTTCAAGGTTCAGCGCAAGCCCCAGAATGCCGCCGGGAAATTCCACCAGCTCCATTGCTTTCACTTTTTCCAAACCATATACACGGGCAATTCCATCACCCGCGGAAAGAACCACACCGGTCTCATTCAGATCAACATCGGCATCAAACCCTTTGATCTGATCTTTTATTATCTGGCTTATTTCTTCTGCTTTAATTTCCATTAGACACTCTCACCTTTTTTTAAAGTTTCCCTCATATTGACCAGCTGAGTTTTCACGCTGCCATCCAGAACAAGATCACCGATTTTTGTGACGACACCGCCGATGAGACTTGGATCCTGTTCAACATTCAGAACAATAGTTTTGCCAACTTTTTTAGACAAGGCGTCACGGATTTTTTCCACCGCCTCAGAAGATAATTGTGTTGCAGATGTGATGCTGGCCTTGACAATGCCCTTGAGTTCATCAGCCAGATCCTTGTAATACGCTGCGATATCCCGCAGGAATTTAATTCTTCCCTTGTCAAACAGCAGCATCAGAAAAGATTTCATCACCACAGACAGATCTGTGGCATTCACCACGGATTCCAATACCTTTTTACGGTCGTTTTTATTGTACAAGGGATTGGTCAATGCCTCTTCAAATCCTTCCTGGGTGTCAAAAAGGTCCACCATGGCAGCCAGCTCATCATTGTAAAGCTCTGCCTGGCCGTCTTCCTGGCCGATAAGAATCAATGCTTTGGCATAACGCCTTGAAACTGCGAGATTTTTCATTATGCCACCACCTTTTTCAAATAGTCGTCAACAAGTTTATCCTGATCATCAGATGAAATGGATTCTCGAATGACTGCTTCAGCCTGTTCAATTGCAAGCCCGGCAATTTCCTGCTGCAGTTGCAGTCTGGCTGCTTTGAATTCCTGTTCAATATTGCGTTTTGCCATATCTTCGAGTTTTGCTGCCTGGGCTTCGGCCTGGGCTATGATGCGCTCTTTTGCTTTTTCACCCTGTTTGATGTAGTCCGCAATAATCTTTTCGGATTCCTGATCCAGATTTTTAAACCTGGTCTCGTATTCAGCCAGCTGCTTTTCTGCAACTGCTTTTTTTTGTTCCAGGTCTTTTATTTCATCCGAGATCTGCTTTCTACGGGATGAGAAAAAATTTTTAGCCGGTTTTCTGCCCAGAAAAAACAAAGCAATGGCAAGAACGGCAAAATTCAATGTTTTCCAGGTATCAATGACCAGCCAGTCATTGTGTACTTCTCCGCCGGGTGCGGCTGCCCACACCATGGCCGTGCTGGTGAACACCATCATGACGGCCATACCTGAAATTGTAAAATACTTTTTTCCCACAGTGTTTTTTTTCATTGGACCGCCCTCCCCAGAATTTTTTCTCCAATGGCCTTGGCAAATGCCTCCACCTCTTTTTCCAGGGCTTTTCGGGCCTGTTCTGTTTCATCTGCCACCTGCTGTTTGATCTGTGCCAGGTTGGCCTGAGCCTTTTTGTTGATCTGCTCGATAATTTCCCTTTCCTGTTTTGATGCCTCTTCCACAAAGGCTTCTTTCTTTTTCAAGCCTTCGGCTCTGGCCTGGCGTAACCCGTTCTTATAAGATTCCTCCTGGGAAACAAGATCAGCAGACGCTTTTTCAACGCCCTTTTCAAGGCCATGGACCTTTGCTTTTCTTTCCAGAAGCACTTTTCGGATGGGTTTGTACAGCACCAGATTGAGTACAAAAAGCAGAATCAGGAAATTGATCATCTGATACACCAAAGATATATCAGGAATCACAGTTATCATAAAATTCCCTCCGCCAGTTAATAATTATAAAAAAAATCAACCACTTATATCTTACTGACTGTTTTTGTGCAAAAACAGTCCTAATTCCAGTCAAATCGAGACTTGAGTACCATCCAGGTATTCATTTGTCAACATGGAATAAGAAAATATTTCCTATATCGACAGGGGCGGGGCCAGGCATGCTATGCTGTAGAAAAATTGCGCATGCTGATATTGAGTAAAATGCCGAATCCCACCATATTGGTGATCACGGAAGAACCACCATAAGATACCAGGGGCAGGGGCACTCCCACCACCGGCATCAGTCCCATGACCATGCCGATATTTATAAAAATCTGCCAGAAAATCATGGCGGTAATCCCAAAGGCCAGAATTGATCCGAACATGTTCCGGCAATTGTAGGCAATGTTCAACCCCCACAGAAGCAGCAGAAAATACAAAACCAGGAGCACGGTGCAGCCTGCCAGCCCCCATTCTTCCGCCAGTACGGATAAAATAAAATCCGTATGCTGTTCCGGCAGAAATGACAAGGCATTCTGGGTACCCTGCAAAAAACCTTTGCCCGTGATCATGCCCGAGCCAATAGCTATTTTGGACTGAATGATATGATACCCTGTACCCAAAGGATCCCGGTCCGGATCAAGAAAGGTCAGAATGCGTGCCTTCTGATATTCTTTCAGCCCTATAATCCATGCCAGCGGCACTATACAAATCAGCAGCCCCCCCAGGGTGAAAATCACCTTTTTTTCAACTTTCACAAACAAGGTGATGGATCCTGCAATAAGCAGCAGCAGCAATCCTGTGCCCAGATCCGGCTGGTTAATGATCAATGCAACCGGAATTATACAAATAACCGCGGGTTTAAGCAGATTTTTGAAATTGAGTCCTTCCGGAGAAACCGTAGTGGCATAAAGAGAGGCCAGGCTGATAATCAAAGAAATTTTCATCAGTTCAGACGGCTGAATATTCACAACGCCCAGGGACAGCCAGCGCCTGGAACCACCCCCTGACTGGCCGAAAAAATAGATACTCACCAGCAGTCCTACACATAAAACATAGATCAACAGATGTAATTTGTCCAGTTCCCGAAAATCGATAACCAGAACACCCGTCATCACAACCAGACCGGCTCCCATCCAGATCATCTGTTTTTCAAACAGATAGTGCAGCCCGCTGCCTTGCCAGCCGGCACTGACCGCGGAATACAAAATCACCAGTCCACAGGATCCGATAAGCAGGATCACCGCCAGAAATCCCCAGTCAAAATTTTCTATCAGCCGCCGGTCAAACATGGTTCATAATTATCCTTCTCCGGCTGGTTCAGTTTTGTTTTCCAGTTCAGAAAGGCCCAGATATTTTTTCACCATGGCCCCGGCTACCGGTGCTGCCGCAGTGGAACCGTGCTCACCATGTTCTATGATCACTGAAATGGCGATCACAGGATTTTGCGCAGGGGCATAACACACGAACCAGGCATGATCCTGTAATGTTCTTGCCAGTTTTTTGTTGTCAAACTTTTCACCGGTTTTTCTGGAAAACACCTGGGCGGTGCCTGTTTTTCCCGCCATTTCAATTTGTTTGATGCGAATGCTTCTGGCAGTTCCCCGATCCCCCTGAACCACATCCAAAAGTCCTTTTTTAACAAGCGCCATGGTTTGTTTGCTTGCAGGGATCCCGCCGGTGATCTCCGGTTCTATTTTTTTAATGATATTACCGCTGCTGTCTTCAATGTGTTTTACAATCCTGGGCCGGTATAAAGTACCGCCGTTGGCAATGGCTGCCGTGAACACTGCCATCTGAAGTGGGGTCACCAGATTGAATCCCTGCCCTATACTGATGGAAAGGGTCTCCCCTGCCTGCCAGGGTTCCTGGAACCGGTTGCGTTTCCATGCTGCCGTGGGGATCAAACCCTGGCGTTCATGGGCCAGGGAAACACCTGTGGCCCGTCCCAGGCCGCATCCATTAGCATACTGGGCCAAAGCATCCACCCCTATTTTTTCACCGGCCTGATAAAAAAACACATCACAGGACTGGGCTATGGCTTCTTCAATAGAGAGTTTCCCATGGCCATACTTGCTCCAGCAATGGTAG
This sequence comes from Desulfotignum sp., assembly GCA_046482705.1. GTDB lineage: Bacteria > Desulfobacterota > Desulfobacteria > Desulfobacterales > Desulfobacteraceae > Desulfotignum. The sequence continues at coordinate 9,518 of JAWOEP010000055.1, read as the reverse complement.
CGGCGTTTACCGAACACATAATATCCGGGACAAAATGTGGTGGTGTGCCTGTCAATGGCCTTTTCTTCCAAAGCAGCGATGGCGGTAACCGTTTTATATGTTGAGGCCGGTGGATATTCCGCCTGGATCGCCTTATTGGTCATGGGGTGGCCGGGATGATCCATGAGGAGACGCCATTTTTCATTGGAAATCCCCCCGGTAAAATCATTTTGATCAAAACTTGGGCTGCTGGCCATGACCAGGACATCTCCGTTGGCCGGATCAATGGCCACAACTGCGCCTTCCTGGTCCTTGAGCAGGTCCTCAGCCATCTGCTGCAAAGAAAAATCCAGGGTAAGGTGAAGATCATTGCCTGACACAGGGGGCACGGTTTTCAACACCTTTACCACCCGGCCGTTAACATCCACTTCCACCTGACGTCCACCGCGCCTGCCCTGCAAAAAGGATTCAAAACTTTTTTCCACACCATAGCGGCCGATGCTGTCACCGGATTTCACATGGGGATATTTTTCGGTTTGCAGTTCTTCCCTGTTCACCTGCCCCAGGTATCCAAGAAGGTGGGAGGCCATTTTGGGGTATATATAATAACGGATGGGCTCAATTTCGATATGGATGCCGGGCAGATCGAATTTATGGGCCTCCACAATTGCCAGCTGGTCCCGGGAGATATCTTTTTTCAAGGTGACCGGTTTATAAAATGCTGTGTTTCCGGCTTTCTGAATATTGTCCATAAGGTCTGCGTATGGCTCGTTGATCAAAGAAGCCAAAAAAGAAACCGTATCCGGCACAGAGGCGGCATCTTCCAGGATAACCACCAGATCAAATGACGGCCGGTTGTCCACCAGCAGTTTTTTGTTTCTGTCATAAATCAATCCCCGGGATTGCTTTATGCTTTTAAGCCGCACACAATTGGTTTCAGACAGGCGGCGGTATTCTTCTCCCTTGATGAGTTGAAGAAAAACCAGCCGCAGAAACAACAGAACAAAAACAAACAGAATACACAGGCCGGCAGCCATTATCCGCTGTTTAATCCAGTCTCTGTCTGCGTTTTTATTCAACTCATACATGTTATGTGTTTACCCTTTTTTCCCATTTTTTTTGCAGCATACGGACCATGTAGTTCCAGTTCTGATAAATTATGGCAAGCAGCCAGACCCCCAAAGGAATCAATAAAGTCCCATATACCACATGTCTGACCATCTGGGCAAAGTCCATCTGAAAGACAGCTGTCTGGCCCTGCTGGATGAAGACGGCAAATACCCCCAGGCCCTGCTGGATCATAACCGATACCATGCTGATAACCGGAACAAACAGGCCGCTGGTCTGGAAAACAAATTGTTTGACAAGCTGGACCATCACATAAGTCCAGACATAGGAAAACACATAAAGAAAAAAGGGTCCCCCTGAAAGACTGTCCATGATGCCGCCGATAAAAACAATAGCCGCCGGCACCGCATAATGAGAAAAATGCAAACTTAAAAACAATACCAGGATGATAGTCAGATCAAAACTATGAACAAACCATGAAAAACAGGGGGATACAAGGGTTTGAAGAACAATGAAAAACAAGGTGGTGATGACAAAAAACAGTGCGTTCATTTTTTATACACCAGCACCTCTTCCAATGTATCAAAATCCACACTTGTCTGAATAACGATGTCCTGGAACAGCTGGGAATGCTCTTTTTTGACATCCAGTATCCGTCCAATTTTCAACCCCTTGGGAAATATCTGGTCCAGGCCTGAGGACACGATCGTCTCACCGGGTTGAATATCGTCTTTGCGCAGGGCATATACAAAAACACAGGTGTTATCATTGCCGCCCTTTACCATGCCCCTGGCACGGGTATTCTGGACCAGGGCATCCACAGCGGAATTGCGGTCGGTTATGAGCAGGACCCTGGAAAAATGGGAGGCAACGGTAACGATCTGTCCTACAATACCCTCAGACACGATTACCGGGGCGGTTTTTTCCAAACCGTGGGCGCTGCCTTTGTCGATCATGATGGTTTTAAACCAGGGGGAGGGATCACGTCCGATAACCCGGGCCGCCACATAGGTGTCTGGTACGGAAGCAGTAAAATCAACAAATTTTTTAAGCCGGGCATTTTCTTTTGCCAGCTCCTGATTCCGGTTTTTGATCTGCTGTGCCAGCGCCAGTTGTTTTTTCAATACAATATTTTCCTTTGCCGCCTGCACGGTGGCAAAATAGGTCTGCCAGATGCCTGTGGTAAAGGAAATGGTTTTTTGGACAAGGAGCTGAAAAGGTGCTGTCAGGGTAATAAACAGTCTTTCCGGACCGCTCACCGGCAGTGTCTGGCGGCTGGTCATGGTTATGACAATCAAATTAATGGCAACAAATAATGCCACGCCGACAATGATAAGCGTTCTGCGTGAAAACATGTAATCAGTCGATGGCCACTTCTGTGAGAATATCTATGCTGTCCAGGGCCCTGCCGCATCCAAGCGCCACCGTGGACAACGGGTCCTCAGTCACTACAATGGGAAGGCCGCTTTTTTCCTTGAGCAGCTTGTCAAGGTTTTTCAAAAGTGCGCCCCCGCCGGTCAGGACAATGCCCGAATCCACTATATCGGCTGCCAGTTCCGGCGGAGTCTGTTCCAGGGCCATGCGGACCGTTTCCACAATGGCTTCGATCTGTTCAGATATGGCTACCCGTACTTCTTCAGAATCAATGGCCAGAATCTTGGGAATTCCTGATACCAGATCCCGGCCTTTGACTTCTATGGTCTCCAGGTTTTCCGGATCAGGGTATGCGTTTCCAATGGTGGTTTTTATCATTTCAGCGGTCCGCTCCCCAATGAGCAGGTTATATTTTCGCTTGATATGCTGGCTGATGGAAGCATCCATTTTATCACCAGCCACCCGCAGAGATCGGGTATATACGATGCCGGCAAGGGAAATAACCGCCACTTCCGTGGTACCCCCTCCGATATCCACCACCATGTTGCAGGTGGGTTCGGTAATGGGAAGTCCTGCGCCAATGGCAGCTGCCATGGGTTCCTCAATGAGAAAAACTTCCCTGGCTCCGGCGGATTCCGCAGATTCGCGCACCGCACGCTTTTCCACCTGGGTGATACCGGAAGGGACAGCAATGATGATCCTGGGCCGGACCAGGGTTTTCCTGTTATTATGAACTTTACGGATAAAATGCTTGAGCATGGCTTCAGTCACTTCAAAATCGGCAATCACCCCGTCTCGCATGGGCCGGATGGCCACAATATTGCCGGGAGTTCTGCCCAGCATCCGCTTTGCCTCCATTCCAACAGCCAGAACCTTGTTCCTGGACCGGGGATCGGTCCTGACAGCCACCACTGAAGGTTCACTCAACACAATCCCTTTTCCCTTGACATACACCAGTGTATTGGCTGTACCCAGATCAATGGCCAGGTCGTTTGAAAAGGCACCAAGCAAAGAGTCCGTTATAAAGTTCATTTTACCTCTTTTACATTAAAAAAATAATTATAGCCATCTATTTCAATAAATTGACACGTATGCCTGAAATGATAGTTGCTAACAAAATTGGCGGTTTTTTACAAGAACAAACTCTGGTATCTTTATATAAATCTATTATTGTCTATCTGATACAGCCGGCAATGCAATCATGGATCGCGGGTCTGAATTTTCTGATTTTTTCATTGGACCGGCAGGGATGCACCCGGTTGGTGAGCAGGATGACCACCAGACCTGAAGCAGGATCCATCCAGAAGGAGGTGCCGGTGAATCCCAGATGTCCCACAGATTTTCGGGAAAAATTTCGGCCGGATGAAGAATTGGACAGGGACGGCGTATCAAATCCTGCAACCATGGTCTGGCCCGGATATTTTTTTACAAATTCTGCAAGGACCCGGGTATCCATAAAAGGGGTGGGTTTTTGTTCAAGCCCGTGCAGGATCTCCAGGCAAAGCCGGAAAATTGATCCTGCATCTCCGAAAAGCCCGGCATGCCCCTGGATACCACCGGCGGCCCATGCATTTTCATCTTCCACTTCACCGGTAAGCACCCGGCCCCGCCAGGGGCAGTCCCGGGTGGATACCAGGCGGGACCGCTTTACAGGCACCGCCTTTTTATCCAGGTCAATGAAAAACAGATCCTTTATTCCCAGAGGGGTGTAAACCCGATCCCGGACAAACTGGTCCAGGCGCTGCTGTGTCACCGTTTCAATCACATGGCACAGCAGCATGTACCCCAGATCACTGTACACCTGGCAGGATCCGGGTCTGTTTTCCAGCGGTTCTGCCAGAACTGCATCTATAAGGGCCCGGGCCGGATCTGCCCGATTTGCAACAATTGTGTGAAATGCCCGGTGGGCAGGCAGTCCGGATGTATGGCGCAGCAGCATATCCATGCTGATTTTCGCCTTGTCAGGACCAACCGCCCCGGGCAGCACCTCTGCCAGACAGGTATGCAGTCCCAGGCGGCCCTGCTGCACCAGCACCATCATGGCAGCAGCCGTGGCCAGCGGTTTGGTCAAGGATGCCAGATCAAACACCGCATCAGTATCCATCGGCCGCTTTTGCGGTAGATCCGCCAGACCGAAGGCCTCAAAAAAAAAGATATCAGGTCCCCTGGCACACAAAAGCACGCCCCCGGGAAATACACCATCCCCGACCCCCCGGGCCATCATTTTGGAGACAGGCGCATAATTCACGACAACTTCTGCCATTGCATGTTTCCGGCACCTGCGTCTAGAAAAACCTGGTGCCCCATGACCAGAGACAGATTGGTTTTACCATGGCCCGAAGCCAGGCCCATGAGAACCGGTATATTGTATTCTGCAAAAATGTCCTCTAAAATATCAGGCAAATATTGCGGATGGTCACACTGGGTAAATGACCCGGTCACCACACCTGAAACATTTGTGAACAACCCGGCCATCTTCATCTGGGACAGCATCCGGTCAATTTTATATGCCGGTTCCCCCACATCTTCCAGAAATAATACAGTATTTGAAAAATCCGGCGCAAACCGGGTACCCACAAGATGGGCCAGCGTGGCCAGGTTGCCCCCTGCAAGCATCCCTTTGGCTTTCCCCGGCACCAGGCAGATCCCGTTGTCCACTGTCACGGATGTCAGGGTGCCTGTGACAGCTGCAAAAAAAGTTTCCAGGGTAAGTGCATCAGGCTGGGCCAAAGACACCAGATTGGGGCCGTGCACCACACTGAGTCCTGCCTGCTGCATCACTGCGGTGAGAAGGGCCGTGGCATCTGAAAAACCCACAAACAGTCTGGGGCGGGTCCGGATCAGGTCCCAGTCCAGATGGGCCAACATGCGCATGGCACCGAACCCGCCCCTGGCGCAGATGATTCCCTTGACATCAGGGTCGGCCGCCAGCTGGTTGATCACCTCTGCCCGGCACAGGTCTTCTCCTGCCATATACCGTTTTTTTTCATAGATTTTTTCTGGAATACGCACTGCAAATCCCAGCTGCTTTAAACTGTCAATCCCTTGATTCAGAAGGGATTGGTCAAAGCGCGCACACGGGGCTGCCACCCCGATAAGATCACCTTTTGCAAGCCTGGGAAATATCTTGATTTTCATTGGGAATTGGTATCCTCCGGTTTTATGGCCTAGCGTAGCTGGAATGATATTTTGACAAAATTTTGTAAAATTGCAATACTGTAAGGCTGAATAATTACAATATGCAAAGGAAAATATGATCCGGAAATATCCTGCCATCCTGGCCCCGGCCGGAGACAAAAACGCGTTTCTGGCTGCAGTGGCTGCCGGAGCAGATGCCATTTACTGCGGGCTGAAAATGTTTTCCGCCCGCATGGAAGCACACAATTTCAGCATTGAAGACCTTTCCCGGCTGGGCCGCCTGGCCCGGGCCAGACAGATCCGGGTCTATATTGCCTTTAATACAACCCTCAAGGAAAATGAACAGGAAAAGGCGTTCCGGATACTGACCAAGCTGTGCCGCCATGTGGTGTTTGATGCATTGATAATCCAGGATCCGGCCATGATTCCCCTGGCCCGGCAGGCCGGGTTCACTGGAGATTTCCATTTGTCCACCCTGGGCAACCTCACCTTTCCGGCCGGCCTGGAAGCCGCATCCAGGGCCGGATTCACCCGGGTGGTGCTGCCCAGAGAATTCACCCTGGATGAGATCAGAGAAATGGCTGCCCATGCGCCAAAAAATCTGGACCTGGAGGTGTTTGTCCATGGCGCGCTGTGCTACGCAGTATCGGGCCGGTGTTACTGGAGTTCCTGGTTCGGCGGCAAAAGTGCCCTGCGGGGAAGGTGTGTCCAGCCCTGCCGGCGTGTGTACGCACAGAAAGGCAAAAAAAAGCGGTATTTTTCCTGCCTGGATTTTTCCGCAGATGTGCTTGCCAAGGTGCTTAAAGATATCCCGGAAGTGACCACCTGGAAAATAGAAGGCCGTAAAAAAAGCCCCCACTATGTGTATTACACGGTCAAGGCATTTCAACTGCTCAGGGACCACCCCTCCCGCAAAAAAGAGGCCCTGGCATACCTTGACTATGCTTTGGGAAGGCCGTTCACCCACTACAACCTTTTGTCTCACAGGATGCACAATCCCCTTGACCATGATGATGCCACAGCATCCGGTCTGTTTACAGGACGGGTGAAAAATCCGGCAGCCCCCTATTTTGTCACCAGGGAGGCATTGTTTCCAGGGGACCTGCTGCGCATCGGCAATGAAGAGGATGGTTTCCACGACATTCAGAATGTCACCAGGGCGGTGCCCAAAAAAGCAAAATTTTTTCTTGCAAAAACATCCCGGCACAAAGTGAAATCCGGCATCCCGGTGCATCTGATTGACCGCAGGGGCACAGAGCTGGCACCATTGCTTCAGGATCTGGAATCACAGGCAGATGGAATGGCGCACACCAAAGTGCTGCCGGCGGGACAGGTTTCTGATCCCCTTTTTTCTTCCGGGCAAAGGCTGACATCCAGGCCCCAAAAACACAGGATTTTTGATCTTCATGTATCACGGGGCAACACGCCAAAAATGACAAAGCCGACAGATTCGTGGGAACCGGGTATCTGGATATCCGGCAGCCGCTATGGCAACAGGGCCCCCGGCAAAACTTGGCTGTGGCTGGACCCGGTTTTGTTTGTGGAAGATGCCGCCCTGTGCCAGGGGTATATTACGGCAGCTGTTAAAAAAGGGGCCAGAAATTTTGTTCTCAATGCCATATGGCAGATCAGCCTGTTTAACCATCCGGAGAGGCTTAATCTGTGGGCAGGCCCTTTTTGCAATATCACCAATGCCACAGCAGTGCACCAGCTGCAACAATACGGGTTTTCCGGTGCCATTGTTTCACCGGAGCTGGACAAGGACACTTTTTTGTCCCTGCCCGGGGCATCTGTTCTGCCCCTGGGTATTGTGATCCATGCCAACTGGCCCCTGGCTGTATCCAGGATCATATCTCCGGATCTGTCTGTGAAAAACCTGTTTCAGAGCCCCAAAAAAGAAGGGGCCTGGATATCCCGGTCCAATGATACTTTTTATGTGTTTCCCGACTGGTGCCTGGATTTGACCGCCCATCGCAGTCTGCTGGAAAAAGCGGGCTACACCTGTTTTGTCACCCTCCAGGAACCTGTTCCCAAGGGGGTTAAGATGAAAGACCGCCCCGGTTTGTGGAACTGGCACCTGAAACTGCTGTAGAAGCATGGCCGCCGTCAAATTATTTTACCACGAAGAACACGAAGATCCCCTTCCTTCTTGCTCTTCGTGTTCTTCGTGGTTTTGAAAAAATTCGAACCAATGTAAGGCCATCCGATATTGGCTGTGACGCGTCAGGGCTTGATGCGGATGGAGGGATACAGTCCCATGCGCTCGCCGGTGCGGTAGGGCTGAATGATGTTAAAGGAGATATGCTGGTCATCCTGGGCATGTCCCCTTTTTTCCCCGTTGCTGTAAAGCGCACCGTTCAACAGAAGGATATGCTGGAGTCTTTTTTTAAAGGCTTCAATAAACACGGAACCTTTGCCTGAAAACATCATCTTGCCGATCTGGATGCTGTCCCGCACCTCTGCCAGGTCATCCAGGGCAATGGTGTGGTTTTCCACATCCGCCTGGGTGCGGATCAACCCCCACACCAGGTGTTCATTTGGAATCTGAACAGGGGTTTCAGGATCCATGATGGTATGGGGCATGACAACACAGCCTTCCCCAATGGTGATACGGGCCCCTTTTTTGCCGTTTAAAAATGCATTGAATCCCACAAAGGTTTCTTTTCCAACATCTGCATGGATAATTTTTCCTCCATGGGCAGTGATGCACAGCCCTTTCAGATGCGAATCAACAATATAGGTATTTTCCTGGGCATTGGACCCATCCCCCATCACCGCATTTTCGAGAAATGCCCGCTGGGACACCAGTACATTTTCTCCGATACGGGTTTTGCCCAGAATCACGGCATACCGGTTCACGGCAGAACTGTCAGGTGCCTCAAACGGTTCCAGGTTCATGACATCAAACAATTTCTCATAGGCAGTTTCCCTTTCTTTGACAAAATCATACATGATGCCCCGGGGCTGGCATTTGTCATTCACCCCCACAAAATAATCCAGGGTGTCTTTGCTGAACTTGAATTTGAATTCAAAATTCTGATTGCGCAGCCATACGGTTCCAGGATCGATTTTGCGATGGAACAGTTCTCCCACCTGGACATAGGAAAATTCTCCCACAATGCAGGAGTGCAGATTCATGAGATCCACGGTGGCAAAAGGGCCCAGAAAACACCCCTCCAGGGTGGAGCCGTGGATATTGACATAATGAGAGGAAATGGTATTGCGGATCCCGAACTCTTCCGGGCTTTCCGGGTTATGGGAATTGCTGTGCACAAGGGTTTTATACAGCAGGCTGTCCCGGATGGAGATCATTTCATCCTCCACCAGGGGGATATCCTTGGCACACCTTATATTGTCCCCTTTTCTTTTAAGCTCATCTCCCCGCACATCACTTTTGTAAATGGCGGAACGCCCCACAAAGCATTTGCCCAGAAAATAGCTGCCTGCAATATTGGAATTTTTAAAATGAAAATAGATGGGATGATGGGCCGTGATGCCGTAAAATGCATAAAAGTTGAGCATTTTTTCCCGGTCCAGGGCATTTTCCACAAACACCTGGGTATCAAATTCAAATTCATCCAGGTTCACGTTCACCCGGCTGATGATTCTGTCACTCAATTGTTTCAGCTGGTTCATCTGTCTCACCTTTCCTGTATACTAATTATCAAATTCGCTTTTGCTGGTTTGCAGATTGACAATCACAATCGATTGCAATCAAAAAATCTATATCATACCCGGAAACAGGAAACAATATTTTCAGGCCTGTGTTATGCAATATTTACCGCATTGTTTTTTATTTTCCCTCATCCGGATCTGAACCGAGTTTGCGGTAAAGGGTTCTTCTGCCTATCCCCAGAAGGGCTGCGGCCCGTCTTTTATTTCCTTTTTCCTGGGCCAGTACGTGCTGAATATAGCGTCTTTCCATTTGTGCAAGGGGCAGGACCCGTTGTTCTTTTTCC
>JAWOEP010000034.1:0-3591 GCA_046482705.1 Desulfotignum sp. | reverse complement strand
GGCCCGGACCAGCGGGATCCAGGAAAGCATGCAGACCATTGAAGACAAGGTGGAGCGGCTGGAGCGGCAGAACCTGATGTGGGAGGAGCGGACACTGGCCCAGTACAATGCCATGGAGGTGCTGCTGGCCCAGTACCAGACCACCGGAGATTACCTGACCCAGCAGATCGTGGGGCTCCAGAACTTCAACTCATACGTGGCCAACCGCGGATAAATGAGGGGCGTTTTCATGACGCCAAAACCAGGCGGTCATGCTTAAATGATGACACAGAGGTAACGTCCAAGGCACACACAGCGCAGGGAGGGAAATATGGAATTTGTCATCGGTGCACCCCGGCCCATCGGATCGCCGGATAAACGGCTGCCGAATCAGCCCCGGATGGTGGAGGCACGGGTTCTCAATGTCCGCCCTCCCCGGCGGGGGGCGGCAGGCCAGGCAGGCGATCAGGAAGACCGGCGCAAACAGTCGCCCCGGCAGGACCCGGCGGCCGGGCGGGTCATGGTGCTGCTGGTGCCGGAAGGCCATTTTGTGCCGGCGGACATCGATTCGGGCAATTACCGGGTATTTCTGCGGTTCGTCCCCCAGAAGCGGGCAGGATGAGCTTCGGTGTTATTTCACCGGTTTGATCCGGGAGACCGGGTCCACTTTGTCCACTTCCCAGTCGGTTCCCGGCGGGTGATGCCGGGCCTGTTTCATTTTTCTTTCCAGCTCCAGATACCGGGCATAGGCCGAGTATCCCCTTTCACCGGCCACACGCCGGCGCATGGACTGTTTGAGGGCCTGTTCAAACGCCCCGGGTTCCTGCGCCGGCGCTTGAGATGTCCGGGCCGGTTTCCGGGGCGGGGGGGTCTGGGAAAGGATGTGCCGATCGGATATCCATTTTCTGAACGCATCCACCAGATGCCGGCAGGCAGCAGGCAGGCGTTTGGGCACCTGGTTGGGCGTCTTTTCCCGGACCCCTGGCTTGAGCACTGTTTTCAGCGTGTGATACGCCACATTGATATCCTTCATTTTTTCGCCGTCATCCCCGGCGTTCGAAGCTGCCATCAGCTTGTCCGGATGAAACTGTTTGGCTTTTTTCTTGAACGCGGCCCGGGCATCCTCCAGGGTGGCGTCCGGTTCAAGATCGAGTAATTTCAGTGCCTTTTGGATATCCATGATGATTTTGTACCGTGTCACATGCCAACTGTCAAACAGATTTTCATCCGGATTTCATCAGGATTGTCTTATTTTTGAGACTGTACCAAAAATAGGACTTTTTATTCGGCATCGGTATAATCCCTATTTCCCAACGGATTGACAGCATCTCCGCCCGAGCCGGTGCTGATCTGTCTCATTTATGATACAACTCCCCTTCTTTTTTATTGTTTTTAACTCTTTGAAATTATTGGATATTTTTTTGTTCTTCTCCGGCACAGATCTTGTAGACAGTGTTCGCACATCAAAACCCGTATGAATGGAGGAAACCAGGATGACAAACAAAATGGACACAATGCCCCGGACGATCACGGAAGATCCCATGAAAGCCGGAAAATACCTGACCTTCACCCTGGCGGAGGAGGAATACGGCATCGGCATACTCAAAGTCAAAGAGATCATCAAAATGATGCCCGTCACTTCGGTACCCAGAACCCCCAAATTTGTCAAAGGGGTGATCAATCTGCGGGGCAAGGTGATTCCGGTCATGGACCTGCGGCTCAAGTTCGGGATACCGGCCATGGATTATACCGACCGGACCTGCATCATTGTGGTGGAAATCGACACAACCGACATGACCATCCAGATCGGTATTGTGGTGGATTCAGTATCCGAGGTGCTCAACATCAAAGAAGATGAAATGGAAAATGCCCCGGCATTCGGCACCCAGGTGGACACCGCATACATCCTGGGCATGGCCAAAATTGAAAAAGGGGTCAAAATTCTGCTGGATATTGACCGGGTGCTGAGCACCCGGGAACTTCAAGTGATGGAAAAAACCATTTAAAAACCAAAAATAAATCCAATTATGAATGAGGAGCTGAAAATGAAGAATTTGAGTCTGGGCGTGAAAATAACCTTGGGATTTACCATTTTAATCATTATTTCCATTATCCTGGGCAGCATGGCCATATGGAATATGAACCGGGTGGAGACTGAAAGCACCATGCTGGCCAACGAATATATCCCTGAGGTGGATGTGGCAGTGGAGCTGCGGGGCGCATCCAACCGGGTCATGTATGAAATGCGCGGATACGGGTTCACCGAAGATACGGCATTTTATGAAGCCGGGTTGAAAGAACTGGCAGCAGTGGATGCGGCCCTTGAAAAAGCCTATGCACTGGAAGCGGCATCCCCCAACCTGAAACAGCTCAAAGGGTATCTGGAAATAGCGACAAAAGCTGTGGATGATTACAAAGCCCTGGTGCAGGAAACAGTGGACACCAATGCCAGACTGGCAGAACAAAGAAATTCCATGGACACTGCTGCAGCCGCCTACATGACCAACAGCAGTGCCTTTCTGGCCGGCCAGAATGAACAGTTCAAAAAAGACCTGGCCGCCCGCCAGGAAAAGATACGCCTGGTGAGTGAACTCGATGATATTGGTACATCCGCACGGGTATTGAATTTCCAATCCCAGGCCATAGATGATCCCTCACTTATGCTGTCTGCCATTGAAGCCATTGAAAAAGCCGGTCCTGTTCTGACGCAGTTGCGCCAAATTTCCAGTGACAAAGAGGATATTGCACGGATAGATGCAACAGATGCCGCAGCCGAAAACTACCAGGATGCCATGAACCGGTTCCTGACCGAAAAAAACAAAGGAAGCATGGCCAGTGTCACCCGATTGAATGACATCCGCAGTGATATGGACAAAAATGCCGGCACATATGTGGAAAACTGTGATGCTTACTTAGAGGGGCAGCAGGAAAAACTGACACAGGATATGCTGGAAAGGCAGACCAAGATCACCCTGGTCAACGATATCATCGATCTGGGCAACGCCACCCGGATCGGTGCCTTCCGATCCCAGGCCCTGCGCAGCCCGGCAGTCATGGAAGAGGCGGTACAGAATTTTGCCCAAATCGATACCATATTCGAAGAGCTGAAAAAGATCACCCGCCTGCCTGAAGATCTGCAGCGCATTGAAGAGGTGAAAACCGCCGGCAATGGCTACAAGGATGCCATGGGCAATTTCCTTAAAAACTGGGTTTTTCTGCAGGAATTGAGCGATAAACGAGGGGCTGCCGGCCAGGCGGTCATCGATGCCTGCAAGGAAACCGCAGATGCCGGTATGACGGCCACGGAACAGATTGCCCAGGCAGCCGTATCATCCCTGTCCACGGCCTCGACCGTGATGATCTTCGGGCTGGTTGCGGCCCTGGTGGTCGGGATCCTGGCCGCGTTTTTCATCACCCGCAGCATTACCAAACCCGTGAACCGCATTATCGCCGGGTTGAACGAAGGGTCCGACCAGGTGGCATCCGCCTCCGGCCAGGTATCTTCCGCCAGCCAGTCCCTTGCCGAAGGGGCGTCGGAACAGGCCGCGTCCATCGAAGAAACCTCTTCTTCCATGGAAGAGATGGCATCCATGACCAAGAACAACGCGGAAA
>JAWOEP010000412.1:0-7234 GCA_046482705.1 Desulfotignum sp. | reverse complement strand
AAACTTCATGGTGCTCCCATGCAGTGGGCGGCCATCTTCCATAAACGTCATGTGAGAATTACAGCCGGTTTAGACCGCCTGGTTTTTTATTGCAGTGAGCGGGACAGGCCTGAACGTATCCTGCCCTGCAAGGTCAGCTGCGGCAGATGTGGTACTCCGATTGCGGATGAAGGACGCAGAATGTGGCTTGCTTTCCCGTCATTGTTTGATTTTGGTCATCCCACCAATGTGCCGGATTCATTCAAACCAACGTGCCATATTTTTTATGGTACAAGAGTCATTGAATCTTGGGCTGATCTGCCCATGTGGTCAGGGCACAAGAATCATTCCAGCTTGCTGTAAAATTGTTCCATCGATGAAAAGGCAATGGATATGAGGTTTTTTTGAGCGGGCGAGAACCCAGATAACATTCTGCGAAGGACGGGAATCGCCTGGTAATGGTACCTGAAGCTCTGGCAGTGCCAGTAATAATTCAACCGATGTGAATTGAGGAACAAGGACCACCACAACTTCAGGTGGAAATTCATCGGCCTCTTGCCATGAATAGACAAGTGTTCGGGCTCATTGCCCCTTGCGCCAATGCTTTACAGGCTCTGATAGTAACTGTGCCCATTGTTCCGGGCTTGAAGAGGGTGTGTGTATTTTTTTTCCATAGCAGATGTCTATTTAAAGTTCCTGACCAAAAATCCAGTTTTCATATTCAATCAGGATTAGCCCCAAACAGAATTTTCAATTTTTGTTCCTTGTTCTGTTACAAATAGGTGGGGGCGTACTTTTCAAAATTCACCAGCCGCCTACTGAAAACTGACATTACCAGCTTTTGGTTTGTATTGGTATCCTCTATAAGAAAGTCCTGGAAAATTTTTTGGTATTGGATTAACCTTGAGTCCCAAGATAGCCCATTTTTTTCAATTTTTCCCTGGGATCAACAAAGATAATTTTCCCATCTTTCCATTCCGGTATTTTCAAATCCATATTTGCCGCTTTTTCAAGTGCCTGTTTTGATGCTCGGTGCATCGCATCCAGGGCTGATTTTGAATATGATTCTTTTGTCATGGTTTTTCCTCTACCACCTTTGGAATATTTCCGGAATTATCAAAAATGACCCAGGTATCAACCAGTTCCTTATAATGATCCAAAAAATTTTTCCATCCCCGGTGATAACGCCGTTTAATGACCTCAACCGGGACATTGTGCCCACCTTGGGCAACTCTTAGTTGAACACGTTGCACAGCCATTTCTTCATTGGGAAGTCTTAGATAATACAAAATCACTTCATATCCTATTTTTTTCCATTTTTTGATCTGTCCGATATAATTCAACCCGCTCAAAGTTGTCTCAAACGCAAAAGATTCTCTTTTGGCAACTATGGCATCCATTCTTTTCAAAAACAATTTTCCAGCGTCTAAAGCAACGCTCTCCGGGTTAAAGGGGGCGATTCCCCTGGCAATCAGATCGGCATTTATGAAATTCAGGCACCCTGCTTCTGCTGGAAGAAAATTCTCAGCGAATGTTGTCTTCCCTGCCCCATTTGGCCCTGCAATGATATAGCATTTCATTTTTTTGCCAATGCACTTTGTTCTGAATAAGTTTTTTGAACTCACAAAATATTTTTAAACCAACTTTATCATTTTTTACATAATTATGGTATTCATTATCAACTGACGATTGAAATTTTCAAGTTTTGGATAAACCTTAACTTTTATCGGAGGCCATATTCAGCAATTCCCGCACCTTCTCCGTCATGTCTGCCATGGAAAATGGCTTCTGAATAAAAGCCGCTCCGTCCTCCATAATTTTTTGATGCCCTATGATATCAGCGGTATAGCCGGACATGAACAGAAGCTTGATACCGGGATGAAGAATAATGATCTTCCCGGCCAGATCTTTTCCGTTCATTTCCGGCATGATCACATCGGTCATCAACAGATCGATGGTACCAGAATGATTTTTAGCTTTCTCCATGGCCTCTGCTGGTGAAATTGCAGGTATAACGGTATACCCTTTCTTTTCCAGCATCATCCGGGTGATTCGTGAAATTGTGGGTTCATCATCCACAAGCAGGATTGTTTCGGTTCCTCCGTCGGTTGCTTTTTTCTCAGGTACGACCATGTCGGCATTTTCATCGGTAACCAGTCGCGGAAGATAAATTTTGAAGGTGGAACCCTGGCCGGGTTCGCTGTATACATCGATGAATCCGTTGTTCTGTTTGACGATACCATAGATGGTGGCCAGTCCCAGGCCGGTGCCTTTGCCCACTTCTTTGGTTGTAAAAAAAGGCTCGAACAGATTGTCCAGAGTGTTTTTATCCATCCCGCATCCATTGTCGCTGACGGCCAGCATGACATAATCTCCCGGGGAAAACCCTGCGTTTTCACGGCAATATTCCTGGTCAAATGATTTTTTTCCGGTTTGGATGATGAGTTTCCCCACCCCTGTAATGGCATCCCGGGCATTGACACACAGATTTGCCAGAATCTGATCGATCTGTGTCGGGTCCATTTTCACCGGCCACAGATGGGCTGCCGGCTGCCACACAAGGTCGATATTTTCACCGATGAGCCGACGCAGCATATTGAGCATGCTTTCCACAGTATCGTTCAAATCCAGCTTTCTTGGAGAAATGGTCTGTTTTCTGGCAAAAGCCAGCAGCTGTTTTGTGATATCCGCCGACCGTTGTGCAGCCTTCTGAATTTCTTTGAGGTCATCATGCAGATCGTGGTTTTCATCTGCCTGCAGCAATGCCAGTTCCGTATGTCCAAGAATCACCCCCAGCATGTTGTTGAAATCATGGGCCACACCGCCGGCCAGGCGGCCCACGGATTCCAGTTTCTGTGCCTGGTGAAGCTGGGCCTGAAGTTTTTCCTGCTCAATTTCCGCCATCCTGCGTCGGGTATCATCATGCATGGCCACAACTGCACCGATTGTCTTCCCGGAGTTATTGGTCAACCTTTGTCCGTTGCAGACAAGATATCGGGGCGTGGTGTCCGGGAGTACCACAAGCATTTCCGCATCCCGGACGTGTTCTCCTTGAAGGGCACGGTACAGCGGAATTTCTTCTGTCGGCATCGGGGTAATGCCATCTTTCATGAACAGACTATAGTATTCAGACCACTGTTCAGGTGTAATGGGCTGTTCGGGCAGACCATGCAGTTTCCTTGCCGCTTCATTGAAACGCAGAAGAGCACCGTTTTCATCACAAATGACAATGGACTCTTCAATATTATCAAATACAGCGGCCAGAAACCGCTGTTCATTTTCAAGGTCATTTTCTGCCTGTTTGCGTTCTGTGATGTCCAGTGCGGTGAACGTGACCCCTTTTGAGTGATCCTTCATGTCCACTGGTGTGGAGCTGAGAAGAACATCGATAATGGTCCCGTCTTTTTTCTTCCACCGGGTTTCCACAGTGCCTGTGCCGTGATCGGCTATCTGTGCATATTTTTCCCGACCCACAAATTCATATTCCTCATCACCTGGATACAGCATCCGGGAATTCTTTCCGATCAGATCTTTTTCAGTATATCCTGTCATCTCGCACAGCCGGTTGTTGACTTTGATCATAACCCGGTCAACCACCGATCCGATACCGACAGGGGCGCTCCTGAAAATACTGCTGATTTGGTTTTTACTCGTCACGAGTCTTTGTTCGATTCTGTATCGTTTTCGCAGATGGACTGTCTGCAATATCACAATAACCATTAATAAAAACACAAGGAATGAAATAAATAATATCACGTTTTTGTACTGATCCCACAAGCTCTCGGGGATGTTTATGACCTGGGCATCATCAGGCAGATCCTTCAATGTCAGGCCAAATCGGCGGGCCTGCTGAAAATCAATAAATGGAATGTTGGGGCTTTCCATAATAACGGGAATTTGATCGGCAGGCGTTCCCTCCAGAATCTGCAAAGACAGAGCAGCCGCCTTCCTACCCTGTTCCAGGGCACTGACCAGTACCCCTCCGATCGCCCCGAGGCCCATATCAAAATCCCATGCCGTAAAAATCGGAAGGGAAAGCATTTTTGACAAAATGCGCATTGTTTCCTGGATGGATACGAAATTTTCTTCTTCGTTCAACAGGTTATTCAGGCGGAATATCAGTGTACCGGGTGACAGTTTTCCAAGTACTTCAGGTGCATCGGTGTTTTTCAGGTTTAAGGCTTCTGAAAAAACAGCCCTGTCCTTGAATTGGTCTGCGGCAATTCGGAAAATATTGAGATTGTTTCTGCCGACTTCAGATTTATTGTCACATACTGCAACAATATTTCCAGCATCGGGGAACAGGTCAAACGCCATCTCAAGCGTCTTTTCAATACTGATCTGTTCATTCACACCGGTAATGTTTGAGTGTCCGGCCAAGATTTCCGGTGTGAAATTGTTGATACCACAGAAAACAGCCGGCACATCACCCGGAAGCTTTGAGCACATACCGATAAAAAAATGGAGAGCCGCGTCATCAGCAAGAATGATCAGATCAAGGGGTTTTTCCGCATATTTTCCTTTCAAATAATTTAAAAACAATCGTGTATGGTCATCACCATCATTTCGCCGGGTGTCCAGGTGTTCGGTAAACAGATTGATCTGATTGGTGTGGCTGGAAAAAATCTCCTGCACGCCTGAAACAATGTCGTCGTTCCAGGTGTCCCCCTGATGATAGGATGTGATCATCAGGACTTGTTTTGGAAATTCATCGGCGGAAACAGACAGGCAGCATATTGATAGAAAAATCACAGCCGTCAGTAAGGTTGTCCTGAAAAAAAAGGCAAAAGCCTGTCTGATCGTCAGCGGCCTGTCTGGAAAAAGGGTTTCTTTGTTCATGGTAAGGGGGTTCATCCCTAAAGTGGATATCAAAAGCCTTTCCCTATGGATTTCTTGCTGCATCCCAGTAGATTCTCACTTTCTGATGTTTTTGAAAGATCAGCAAACTGCATCCATCCTCCCTCAGCAGATGAACCATATCAGGTTTAGACTATTTTCGGTATCATAAATTTTTTCAGCCTCAGAAAATTCATGTAGCGGATAATTTATGTGCAACTCCCTGTGCATCCCACCTTACATCTGCCAGACTTTACATTTTGAAAATCAAATCAGATCATCAACAATAGACAAAACTCATTGGAGAATTGACCATTTCATGAAAAAATCAAACAGATATTTGTTTTTATCCAAAATGATTCCGACAGAATATATCCTGTATCCGCTGTAGGGATACCTTTGTCCACCTGTACATCTCTTTTTCCGGGGCTCATCACAGGCATCCCTTTATTTTCGGCATGCTGCCGCTTCTTATTTTCGATATCATTGAATAACGCTGGTTTCTTGTATATGACCGATCAAACCTGTTATCTCCGCATCAATGGCCTGACGGTCTGCCAGGTGATTGAAAAAGGCATCCACGGTCCGGCCGGCGGCAAGTCCCAGGATGAGACCCATTACTGCACCCCGGTGTACATTGTCACCTCCCAGGTTGGTATTGGCCAGCAAGGCTGCTTTCAGGTCGTCTGCATATGCATAGGCAAGATACAGAATGACCGGCCAGGAATCTGTGATATAGCAGGCCGTGGAATAACGGCCGCCCACCACCTCATTGTCGGAGCGCACCTGTGAAGCAAGCCGCTTCAGATCCAGCCCCACGGACTGCCTGGCCGTTTCAGCAATAAGCTGCTGCGGCGGGTCATCATTTTTTCTGAAAAGCAGACCTTGCACAAGTTGAACAAAGGCGTCACTGATCCGGGCAAGAAAGGCATCCGGATGGGTGAGAAACAGGTGTTCCCGGCAGAGATCCTGTACAATTTTCAAAGAATTGTTCTGCAGAAACCCGGCAATGGCAATGGGTCCCAGCATCACCAGTCCCCCCACCGAAGGGGTGTCATGGGTCACAGCACCGCATTGCGCGGGTGCCTTTCCACGTTCCAGGTTGGCAAAAAATCCCCGGTGAAAGGATTCTGCATAGGTGTCGGGATGCCGGGGCGGATCCGCGGTCATGAAATCGATGTAATCTTTTAAAAACAGGGCTTTGTCGTAGCATCCGCCAGCGGCTGTTATGGATCTTGTTACCACCCTGGCGCAATGGGCGTTGAGGGTGTTTTCCCCGGCTTTCATTCCCTGGTGATAATGCTGATTCGGAAGGCCCCAGAAAGACTTTTTGTCCTTGAGGATCACCTTGCCCACAATTTCCCTGCCCGCATCGCCGGCCTGAGACCCCCGTCCGCCTTTTGCCGTGGAATGCAGCGACATGATCGAAGATGGATGATAACTGGGGGCATCTTCAAGCTGTTGAATTCCGCCGGGAAAAGCTTTCAGAATGTCCATGGGATTGTAATACCAGTGAACCGGCATGGCTAGAGAATCCCCGACGTACAGGGATTGCAGCCCCGCTTCAGCTCTCTGAATCGTTACCCTGTCGTGCTTGTTGCATAGTGTTGATGACACCCTTATCTCCTTTGGGCTGGCGCTGTCTGGCAAAGCCAGTGCGGCATGGATATCTGCGGCCGCATGGGGCGGAACAGCCTCGCAAAGATTTGTAAATTTTCTTGACCGTTGAGCACACTGAGCGTACCCAAAGATTCAGTTGAAATGTCAGTTTTTTGCATCAACACCTCCAGGTTGACAAGTTACAGCAAAACATGCTTGTGATAATGGGTTTTTATATAATCTGCCACGGCAAGCCGGGCCTTTTCCGTAACAGCATGCCGGATAACGGTATACAGGAGTTTACAGTCCCTGAAAGAAAGCATGCGGGCCGACCGAATGCAGTCGATTTCATCCTTCAAATGGAAAAATAGGGTGGGATCTCCAGGGTTTTCTTCTTTCTGGATAATCTTGGAATAGATGATGGACCGGGCTGCCATCAGCGATTCCCATTTGTCACAGGACAGCCCGGGATGGAAAACATAGGCCAGGGTAAGCTGATCCCCCGGACTGTAGGTGTGGTGATGCCGGTTTGCCAGCTGTAATGCAGCACGGTCCAGAAAAATCGGCTGCACCCGGAACAAATCCTTCAGTTTGCGCCGTAGCTGCTGCCACAGATAAAAGTGAATCATGCCGGCTTCCGGGGGTTCTTCCAGGAAAATCACGTCATGCTGCTCCATAATCCGGGCTGTGACCGGAACTATTTCCGGCCTGTGAATGGAAAAGCCAACGCTGATATGATTCATTTGCCGGTGAACTCCGCTGTCATATATTCCGGATTGCGGGGTTCAACCAAATGTTTCAGATCAAGCCAGAACTTGGT
>JAWOEP010000398.1:0-5331 GCA_046482705.1 Desulfotignum sp. | reverse complement strand
TTTTGGGTATGGGTCTGTTTTTCTGCCCAGGCGCAAATTTTTTCTTTGTCAGTATTTTTCATGCCTGAATCTGGTTACCCCCTTGATGTCTGGCAATATCCAGGGCTTTCAAAGCCTGGTGGACCAGGTCCGGCCCTGATTCAGGCTCCGGCCCCGGTGCTGATGGTGACCGGTTTTCCGTCGCCTGCTTTTCTCCTGTAAAGCAGGCCATTCCGATGCTGAGGGTCAACTGGATCAGATGGGTGCCCACAAAGATTTTATTGTCATTTATGTTTTGTCTGATACGTTCGGCCAGAATCTGTGCCCTGGTAAACCGGGTGTTGGGCAGTACAATGCCGAATTTTTCTGCGCCAAACCGGCAGACCACATCCAGGTCCCTTACCATTGCCTGGATCCTTGCGGCACAGGCGGTTAAAATGATATCCCCGGTTTTGTACCCGTATTTTTCATTATAGGAGATAAACTGGTCCACCTGCACCAGCAGGATGGAAAGCGGCAGGCAGTACCGCCGGGCCTTGGACATTTCCAAAGCCAGGGTCTGATTGAACCAGCTGCGGTTCAGCAGCCGGGTGAGCTGATCCCGGCGCGAAATCAGATCAATCCTGTCCCGTGCACCCTGAACCTTATAAGTCAGTCTGGCCTGGGTAAGGGTTTTCTGGATGGTATCCACCAGATCTGTTGCAGATGTCTGTTCTTTGACCAGAAAGGTGTGGGCACCGGTGGCAATGGCAGCGGCCCCGGCATCTGTATGGGGTTGGTCCACGGTGTAGATAATGGGGGCCCGGGTTCTCAGGCGTACCAGCTTGTCCAGCAGGTGCAGGCCGGAGCCGTCTGCCAGCCGGTGGTTGATGAAAATTACATCCGGACGGCTGGAAGCCACATGTTCCAGGGCCTGTTCAGCAGTGCCGGCCTGGGTAATATCAGCCTTTATCCTGCCGGCCAGATACCGTTCAAAAATCATGAATTCATCTGTAAAATGGGTGGCGAATAGAATTCTGCCGGGCCGGTTCTGGCCGGTTTTGTCCTGGAAAAGCACTTCACTGCCCAATCCCCGGTTCTGAGATCTGCGCAGCCGCCGGATCACCTCTGCGATATGGTCGCCGGCTGTCCGGATCCGGGTGACGCTCTGGCGCAGGCGCAGGGGCAGGTCCGGTGCCTGCTGCAAAAAATAGGTGCTGGCCTGGATGCTGGATAAAAACGGCTGCACCTGATTGGTAAATGCAGAAGATAATGCCAGTATGTTTTTCTTCATAGTAGTCTCAGACAAAGCGGACTGGTGCTGATCCATGAACCGGGTATAGACTTTTTCCAGTTCCTGGATGCTTTGGTCCACGGCAATGCGGTGGCGGAAAAGTGTCATGAAAAGAAAAAGTCTGGCCCTGATCAACCCCGGGTCAAGGGGTTTGACAATATGGTCCAGCAGCAAAGGAGGCACTTTTTCATACAGATCCGGCAGCCCGGGTGTATCTGTTACCAGGAGAACCGGGGGGATTTTGGCATGATCAAAGCGCAACAGGCTGTCTGCAACGGTATGGGGGGCAAGTTCCGGCAAAGACAGGTCCATGACGATAAATGCCAGGGACCGGGAAAAAATATGTTTCATGGCATCAGCGGTTGTCTCTGCCTGGATAATCACAATTTCCGGGGTTTCTGCCAATGCCGTTTTCACTGCCTGAACAGTGTCCCCGGGTGCGATGATCAATGCTGTGTGAGAGGTGGCGGTCATGGGCTTTCCTTTTTTTTGAAGGTGAAAATCAGGCTGACGTCTATATTCTTTACCAGAATCCTGCTTTTAAATTAAGTGAAAATCATGTAAATAACACCCATGCCCTGACGGGCACACTACAACTGATGCTTTTTGCTGTTAGCTGATGGCGGACGACTTTCATATAAATATGCACCAGATTTCAACTTTTTGTTTCAGGCTGAATATTATGACTTTTTATGCAGATCTTCACATCCATTCCAGATATTCCCGGGCAACGGCCCGGAACCTGGATTTTGAAAATATTTACCAGGCAGCCCGGATCAAGGGCATCAGTGTTGTGGGTACGGGTGATTTCACCCATCCTGCCTGGGTCCAGGAGATGGAATCCAAGCTGGAACCGGCTGAGCCCGGTTTGTTTGTGTTGAAAAACCAGATTGCAGCAGCCATTGATGATGCCATACCCCAATCCTGCCAAAACCAGGTGCGCTTTATGCTCCAGGCGGAAATCTCCAATATTTATAAAAAAGACGGCAAGGTCAGAAAAAATCATAATATCATCTATTTTCCGGATTTGACCAGTGTAAAAAAATTTAATGCCCGGCTGGATGCCATCGGCAATATCACGTCTGACGGCCGCCCTATTCTCGGCCTGGATGCAAGGGATCTTCTGGAGATCATGCTGGAAACCTCTGACCAGGGGTTTTTGGTGCCTGCCCATATCTGGACCCCCTGGTTTTCTCTGTTTGGGTCCAAATCCGGATTTGACCGGATAGACCAGTGTTTTGAAGATCTGGCTTCCCACATTTTTGCAGTGGAAACCGGCCTGTCTTCCGATCCACCCATGAACTGGCGGGTGGCTGACCTGGACCATGTCCGGCTCATGTCCAATTCAGATGCCCATTCACCGGGATATCTGGGCCGCAATGCCTGCGTGTTCAATACAGACCTGGATTATTTTGCCATGCGCAGATCCCTTGAAACCCTTGATCCTGCAGCATACAAAGGAACCCTGGACATGTATCCGGACCAGGGGAAATACCATTATGACGGCCACAGAAAATGTGGCGTCAGCCTGGATCCGGATGAAACTGCCGGACTGGACGGGATCTGCCCGGAATGCGGCAGGCCGCTGACCCTGGGGGTGCTGCACCGGGTAAGAGAACTGGCTGACCGGCCCCAGGGGTTTGTGCCTTCTGACCGCCAGGGATATACCAGTATCATTCCACTCGCAGATATGCTGTCCGAGATTTTCGGGGTGGGCCCCAAAACAAAAAAAGTTGCCCGGTATTATGAAAAAGCGGTGCAGGCTTTGGGGCCTGAACTTGACATTCTTCTGGACAGCTCCTGTGATGACATCCAGGCAGCGGGCATACCGCTTCTGGCTGAGGCTGTATCCCGGATGCGCAATAAACATATCCATGTGGAACCCGGATTCGACGGACAGTTCGGCAAGGTTCATGTATTCAGTGCCGGGGAAAAACAACAGCGCAAAGGAGAGCTGCAGCTGCAGATGACCCTGGGCGGAAAACCGCTTGAAGAGGTGGAAAAAACCTTGCCGCCTGCAGAAAAACAGCAGGAAATAAAAACCAGAAAAACCAAAAAGGTACCATCCCGAAACACGCTGCCTGCATCCGGTGCTGCCGGAACATCTGAAATTGCGTCTGCCGGCACACAGAAAATGCTGGAGGCTTTGAATGAAAAACAGCGCCAGGCCGTGTATTCCACATGCCGTGCCATCCTCATCACAGCCGGGCCGGGCACGGGGAAAACCCGGACCCTCACAGCCAGAATCGCCCATCTGATATCAAAAGACACGGTTCCTCCCGGACAGATCCTTGCCCTGACCTTCACCAACAAGGCAGCCCGGTCACTTTCTCAGCGTATACAAGGAGTTTTGCCTGCCAAAAGACCCGGGGTGACCGCAGCCACCTTTCATGGATTTTGTCTGGCCATGCTCAAAGAATATGACGGGTGCAGGGCCCGTCTTCTGGAAGAAGACCACAAAAAAGAACTGGTAAAAACAGCCCTGAAAACATGTATGGAAAAAAATGCAGGCTTTTCCCGCCAGGCAGCCCGGATGGATAGGGATATCAGCCTGTGCAAACAGCAGCTGCTGGGCCCTGAAGATGACCTGGCCTGTGTGGCACAGGACCAGGCACTGCTCAAAAAGGTGTATGCCGCTTACCAGAAGCAGCTTTTCACCCTGGATTTCATGGATTTTGAGGACCTTGTTTTCCGGTTTTACCACCTGCTTACCCGGTCTTCGGCGCTGCTGCACCAGGTGCAGAACCGGTTCAGATATATTTTTGTGGATGAGTACCAGGACCTGAACAAGGGCCAGTATGAACTGGTAAAACTGCTGGCCGAAAACAGCCATATCTTTGTCATCGGTGATCCGGACCAGTCCATTTACGGTTTCAGGGGATCGGACAACCGGTATTTCAAGCAGTTTGCCGCAGATTATCCCGGGTGTGAGCAGATTGTTCTGACCCAAAACTACCGGTCTACACAGACCATCCTGGACGCGTCTTTTCAGATGATTTCCCGGTCCGGCAAAGACAAGGGGATCCAAAAAATTTTTTCAAAAGATACCAAAACCAGGAAACTGGTTATCAAGGAGACCGGTTCAGAAACAGCGGAAGCGGTGGCTGTGGGAAAAATGATTGAAGCCGGGGTGGGGGGACTGTCCTTTTTTGCCATGGATACCCGGAAACAGGAAGATTTTCTGGACGGCACCTATGGTTTTTCTGATTTTGCCGTACTGTTCCGCACCCGCAGGCAGAAAGAGATATTTGCAGATGTGTTTCAAAAACATGGGATACCCTTTCAGGCGGCAGACAAAAAATCAGGACTGGATCTGGACGGTATCCGCCCGTTGTTAAGCTGTTTTCGGTTCATTACCGGCCGGTGGGATGAAAAAGATGTACAGGTGTTGTACACCCATTTTTCCAAAGACAGGCAAACAAAAAATATCCCCAAAACCCCGGAGCAGATGCTTGAACCGGTGACAGAGCAGATCCGGGACAGATCCAGCTCTGCGTGCCTGGATAAATTTATCCGCTTTCTGGGAATCGGGCATTCCCTGGCGGCGGATCCGGCTGCAGCAGACATGAGGGCCCATCTTGAACACCTGGCACACGTGTTTGCCGATCCCGATGATTTCATGGACCGCCTGGCCCTGGAACAGGATCCGGACCATCTGGCCGATGCAGTGGAAAAGGTGTCCCTCATGACCATGCATGCAGCCAAAGGATTGGAATTTCCCGTGGTGTTTGTCACCGGGTGTGAACAGGGACTCATCCCTTATTCACGGGACAAAAACACCTGTGAGAACCCGGCAGAGGAACGCCGCCTGTTCTATGTGGCCATGACCCAGGCCATGGATGTCCTGTGTCTGACCTATGCCAGAAAAAGACAGATTTTCGGGGTGATGGAAAACCGGCAGCAATCGGTTTTTCTGGATGATATTGAAAGGCGCCTTGCGTTGCATGAAAGACAAAAAAAGAGACAACCGCCCAGACAGGCGCAGATACAGCTGGAAATGTTTTAAAGGAGAATGATATTTTACCTGTGAACGCCAGCCTGCCCGGTATCATAATGCATTGTTTTTCCAGCACAAACCG
>JAWOEP010000366.1:0-4079 GCA_046482705.1 Desulfotignum sp. | reverse complement strand
CCGAAATGAAACCGCAAACAGGGAAACCACAGCTGAGATCAAATATGAACTCACCCGGCTCAAGGAAAAATTCGGGCAGCTCCAAGGGATGATTGAAGAAGTCAACCACAGGTTCGGCAGCAAAAGCCGGATCAGCCAGCAGGAACTGGAAACAAGACTGGACCGGTTGGACAATGCTATCTCCCGCAATTATACAAAAATTCTCACTCTGGAAAATTATATGGGGTTTGAGCCGGCAAAAATAGACGCAGATGGCCCAGACCGTCTGGAAACCGGCACTGACACCACAGACGCTGCCCCCCGGGAGATTGATTCAGAACAGGGTTTGTACACCTTTGCCAAAAAATTGTTTGATGACGGCGACATGGAAGAAGCCAGGATCCAGTTCGAAAATTTTATCAACAAATATCCGGATTCAGATAAAGCAGACAATGCCAGGTTCTGGATTGCCGACAGCTATTATGTGGACAAGTGGTATGAAAAGGCCATTCTGGAATACCAGAAGGTGCTGGAACAATACCCTGATTCAAACAAAGCAGCTGCGGCACGGTTAAAGCAGGGATATTCTTTTGCTGAACTCGGGGAAAAAGCCAATGCCCGGTTGATTTTAAATGAACTTGTGAGCCGGTATCCCGAGTCCAGAGAAGCCACCTTTGCCAGGGAAAAACTCAAGCATCTGGACTGATTTTTGAAAAATCACCAGGTCCGGCAAAAAAAAATGATAAAAATTGTTGGTATCGACCCTGGCCTTGCCGGTACAGGAATAGGGGTCCTGGAAGGTGATCCTGTGAAGGTCATCCGGTATTCTTTCGGCAGTGTTGCCACCAGGTCCGACCAGAGCACGCCTTTCCGACTCACCACCATTTATACTCGGATATATGACTTTCTCACAGAAGAGGTCCCTGATTTTGTGGTGATCGAGGATATTTACTCCCTTGAAAAATATCCGCAATCGGGTATTATGCTGGGCAAAGTGTCAGGGGTTCTGCAGGTTGCAGCATGCAGGGCCGGGATACAGGTTGAGGAAATTGCTGTACGGGAGGCCAAAAAGATCATCTGTGGAAATGGAAATGCAGACAAGATCCAGATGGAACGGGCGGTGCGGCACCTGCTGAACCATCCGGAACCTATCCGCCCGTTTCATGCATCAGATGCGCTGGCACTGGCCATTACCGGATATTACAGGCACAGAAAAAACCATGATCGGATATCTTGAGGGACATATCATCCATTGTGAAGCAGATGCTGTCCTGCTGCTTGCCGGTGGCGTGGGCTATGAGGTGCTGGTGAATTCCTTTACCATGGCCCGGGTAACTGCCGGTACTGGCACGGATGATATTGTCAGTCTCTATATTTATTATCATGTGAGTGAACGACAGCCAAAACCGGTGCTGATCGGGTTTGCAACCCTGGAAGATAAGGCATTTTTCCAGTTGTTCATCTCTGTGGCCGCCATCGGGCCCATGAAAGCGGTAAAGGCACTGATCCGGCCTGTGGGGGAAATCGCCGGGGCCATTGAACAAAAGGATGTCACTTTTCTGGGGCAGCTGCCGGGTATCGGCAAACGCACCGCAGAAAAGATCATTGCCACGCTCCATGGAAAAACCATGGCGTTCATGGAACATGCTGCCGGCAATGCCTCTGATCAGGCCGTTCCCCTAAGTCCGGACAAACAGGAGATCGCCCTCCAGGTGGCTGGTGTGCTGGTGGATCAGCTGGGGCATTCCTCAGCCTCTGCCCGTCGCATGATACAGGCCGCCTTTGAGAAAAGTCCGGACATTCATACCCCGGAAGAACTGCTTGATACCATTTACCAGGAAGGATTGTAAGCATGGCAGATGATATCCTGTCTTTTTCTTCAGATACAAAAGGGGTGGTGAGCCCTGCCGCTGCCCCGGAAGACAAGATGCCGGATATGATTTCTCTGCGGCCGGTAAGGTTTGAAGATTATGTGGGCCAGGCCGATACTGTGGAAACCCTGAAGATCGCCATCCAGGCAGCCCGGCTGCGGAACGAACCATTGGACCATATCCTGCTCCACGGTCCCCCGGGCCTGGGCAAGACCACCATCTGCCATATCATTGCCAATGAAATGGGAAAGGAATTGACCGTCACCTCCGGCCCCACCCTTGAAAAGGGGGGGGATCTCATGGGCATTTTAACCAATTTGTCGGACGGGGAATTTTTGTTTATTGATGAGATCCACCGTATCCCCAAGGTGGTGGAAGAGTTTTTATACCCGGCCATGGAAGACTTTGCCGTGGATTTTGTGTTTGACAAGGGAATCCACGCCAGAAGCCACCGGTACCGGCTGCGCAGATTTGTGCTGGTGGGGGCCACCACCCGGGTGGGGCTGTTGTCTTCTCCGCTGCGGGACCGGTTCGGTCTTTTCAGGACCCTGGATTTTTACTCTGTTACAGAGCTGGTGATTATTATCAGACGGTCTGCACAGCTGCTGGACACCCGGATATCAGAAGATGGTGCCCTGGCCCTGGCCCAACGGTCCAGAGGGACCCCGAGAATCGCCAACCGGCTGCTCAAGCGCGTAAGGGATTTTTCCCAGGTCAGATCCGACGGCCGGGTGACCAAAGACACTGTCCAGGCAGCCCTTGCCCTTGAAGGGATCGACGGCCTGGGCCTCACCCGGCTGGACAGGAATTATCTTACCACCATTATTGATTTTTACAAAGGCGGCCCTGTGGGGATCGAGGCCATCGCTGCGACCCTGCAGGAAGAAACCGATACCCTGGTGGATGTGGTGGAACCGTTTTTGTTGAAAACAGGCCTTGTTTTGCGCACCTCCAGCGGCAGAAAAGCCTCTGATACAGCGTACAGCCACCTTAACCTGAACCCATCGGAATGATTGTTCATCCCGATGAAATAAATGATGTGTTGCCCATGAAAGCATATGCAAAGAGATGGAGAGAATTGGCGGTTGTGCCGGCAGCAGTGTTGACGGCAGTATGGTTTTTGTGTTTTTTCCCCTCCCTGGTATCGGCCCGGTCTGTGCCGGCTGCCATCATTGCCCTGCCGGAAAATGAAAACGCCATTCTGGTGGAAAAACAGACCCAGAAATTTTATATTTACAGGGCAGACCCGGAAGCCGGGATGCTGAAACAGATATTTGAAACCGCCTGTTCCACAGGTGAGGTGTTCGGCCCCAAAAAACAGGCCGGGGATAAAAAAACACCGGAAGGTATCTATTTTCTCATTGATGAATATGAGGACAGATACCTGACACCCATCTACGGGAAACGGGCCTTTCCCATTGACTACCCCAATTTTATGGATATCCGCCAGGGCAAAAACGGCTCCGCCATCTGGATACACGGTACGGACAAGGCCCTGAAATCCATGGACACCAACGGCTGTATTGCCGTTGAAAATGAAGATGTGCTGATGCTTTCCGATTACATCACTTTGCATGCCACCCCCCTGCTTATTGTGGAAAAAATTGCGCACACAACACCGGAAGAACAGCAGCAGACAAAAGACCGGATTCTGTCTTTTGTGAACAACTGGATACAGGCCCACATCACCGGCAGTTATCACGAATATCTGTCGTTTTACAGTCCTGGTTATCTGCCGGACATATCCTGGTGGGAATCCTGGGTAAAATTGAGAAAAACAACTGAAAGCCCCCTGGAAAATATCCATATCCAGATATCTGACATGGGGATTTATCAGCACCGGGACATGGTGGTGGTGCTGATGGATTTTGGGCTTGTACACAAGGATGCCCGGCAGTTTTTAGGCAAACGCAAGCTGTTTATCCGGAAGACCGGCGCTTCTGATTTGCAGATCACAGGTGATACCTTCCAGGTACTGGAAAAATCCCATGAAAAAAGCCCGGCCCCTCTGGTGGCAGGGGCTTCAGTAGTGCACGCATCTATCGGTAAAACAGAACCCGGGCATGAACACGCCTCTGCCCTGGAAATGGTCGACCAGTGGCTGGCTGCCTGGTCATGCTGCCGTGACCGACGACGGCAACGTTGCGAATGGAATCCGTGGATGTGCTCATCATCTTTCTCCTTAAGCGAGCAGGACTCGGGTTAATCGTAATTTATCCGCCACTATAG
>JAWOEP010000423.1:0-12313 GCA_046482705.1 Desulfotignum sp. | reverse complement strand
GGGTGAGACAGACGGTGCGGCTGGCGGGGTAGCCGGCCGCTGAGCAACCAGGTGCGAAACCCGGGAACTGGTCCCCCCCACCGGCACCATTATCTATACCCGTCAGCACGAACCCCTGGGCCTGGGACATGCCATCTGGTGTGCCAGAGATATCGTGGGGGATGAGCCGTTTGCCGTGCTGCTGGCAGATGATCTGATCCAGACCGACAGACCGGTGCTCGCAGAAATGATACAAAAATTCGACCGGCTCCGGGCCTCCATGGCTGCTGTCATGGAAGTGCCGAAAGACCAGACCGACAAATACGGCATCCTGGATGCCACTGCCGTGGAAAAGGATATCTACCGGATCAACGATATGGTGGAAAAGCCATCTCCTGACCAGGCCCCTTCCAACCTGGCCATTATCGGCCGGTATATCCTGATGCCCAGGATTTTTGATCTTCTGGGCAAAAAACAAACCGGGGCAGGCAATGAAATTCAGCTCACCGACGCCATGAAAACCCTTCTCCAGGAACAGCCCATTTTCGGCTACAAATTCCATGGCAACCGGTTTGACTGCGGAGACAAAGTGGGATTTCAGATGGCCAACCTGGCCTTTGCCCTGGAAAGACCTGACATGAAAGACAGGCTTTTGGCCTTCATCAAAGAGGTTCAGGCCCACGAAAAACCCTAAACCTCTTTATACCGGGTATACAGGGCCATCACCTTCCGGACATAGGCCCGGGTTTCTTTGAAAGGGGGAATGTGCCGGTGCCGGTCGACAGCAGTGGGACCGGCATTATAGGCAGCCAGGGCCAGGGGCAGCTTCTGGTGATACCGGTCCAGCATCTGTTTCAAATATCTGGTGCCGGCCATGATATTCTGGGAAGGATCAAAAGGATCAGCCAGAGACAGGAATGCATCATTTTCCGGCATAATCTGCATCAGCCCCCTGGCACCTTTGGCAGATACGGCCCTGGGATTGAACGCGGACTCCACCCCTATCACCGCCTTTATCAGGGCAAAGGGCACCCCGTAACGCTGCTGGGCATTGTGAATAAGATCATCATATAGATCTGTATCCCATGATTTACCCTGTTCCTTCGACTGCTCCCGGATATACAGCGCATAACCGGGTGTGGTGGGGGTGTTGGTAAAAT
Organism: Desulfotignum sp.; assembly: GCA_046482705.1. Classification (GTDB taxonomy): domain Bacteria; phylum Desulfobacterota; class Desulfobacteria; order Desulfobacterales; family Desulfobacteraceae; genus Desulfotignum. Next base: position 11,174 of record JAWOEP010000423.1, on the reverse strand, counting down.
GTACCACCCCGTCTTCATCAGTATACTTGTAAATATCAGCTGTGACCCATTCAGGCATATACCAGAACACCCCCATCAAAAACAGGCAGGCCAGGCAGTGCCTGTACAGAAACCGGGCATCAGAAAACCGGTCTGTTCCGGACAGACACCGCATTCCAGAAGTGTACGGGCTTTTTCTCACAGATATAATACCATTCTCCTTTAAAACAGTTCCAGCTGGATCTGGGCCTTTTTTGGCGGCAGTGTCTTTTTTTGTTTTTCAAACAGCGCAAGACGTCTTTCAATATCATCCAGAAAAACCGATTGCTGCCGGTTTTCCATTACGCCGAAAATCTGCCTTTTTCTGGCATAGGTCAGGCACAGGACATCTTTAGCCCGGGTCATGGCCACATAAAACAGGCGGCGTTCCTCTGCCGGGTTCTCACAAGTATTTTTATACCGGGCATACGGGATGAGTCCTTGTTCACACCCCGTGACAAACACCACGGGAAATTCCAGTCCTTTGGCCGCATGCATGGTCAAAAGAGACACCTTTTCCACTGCATCGGCCAGATGGTCAGGATCCTGTTCCAGGGCCAGGTGGTCCATGAAATCATCAGGATCGGCAAACACACGGGCCAGGTGTTCAAGATGGGCGCACATATCTGCTGCAGCCGGATCTGCCGCCAGAGAGTGCTGAATGCCCAGAAACCGGACAAATATCTCCAGGCAATCATGGCTGGATCTGTCCCGGACCTGCTCTGCCAGCGGTCCAAGTATCTGCTCCGGGGTTTGTGGGATATTTTTTGTTTGTATGTCCCTGGAAAAATGGGTGTGCAACACCTGCACATCCTTTGCATCCCACCGGCCGGTAATATACCTGAAACAGCTTAACAACTGGCGGATGCCGTCCAGATTCAGCCCGGATTTTTTGTCTGCTGCCTGAAAGGGGATCCCGTGTTTCTGAAACACATCTGCAAATATGTCTTTCTGCCGGCGGGTGCGGAACAGTACGGCAAAATCAGAGAACCCATAAGCCCCGTCCATAAGATCTTCCTGTTTTCTGGTCTCCATGGCAAAAAAGGACAGTCCCCCCACCCCGGCTTCAATCATTTTTCCCACAGCCACGGCTTCGGCTGTATCTGAACCGGTTTCCCTGATAACCAGTTTCCTGGCTTTGGTATCTTCTGAAAATATTTTTTGGACCCCTTTGTCTTTGCCGGACCGGGAAATCATCTGAAAAGACGCATCCAGAATTGTCTGGTTGGACCTGTAGTTCTGGGTCAGCACAATCTGCTCACACCCGGGATAATCAGAAGCGAACTGCTTGAAATACCGGTTGTCCGATCCCCTGAAACCGTAAATGGACTGATCAGGATCACCGATGACAAAGATACGGCTGTTTTCGGCCAGCAGATTTACCAGTTCATACTGGCCTTTGTTCAGGTCCTGGTACTCATCCACAAAAACATGGGTGAACCGGTTCTGCACCTGGTGCAGCAGTGTCGAAGACCGGGTGAGCAGATGGTAAAACCGGAAAATAAGGTCCTCAAAATCCATGAAATCCAGGGTGGAAAGCTGCTGCTGGTAAGCAGCATACACCTTTTTGAGCAGTGCCTGGTCCTGTGCCACACAGGACAGGTCATCTTCAGGGGCCAGCAGCTGCTGTTTGCACAGGCTGATATCCAAATCCATCTGTGCTGCCAGCCGGGAAATGCCTGCCTGTTTTTTTGCACATGTTTTCAGGGCTGTTTTAACCAGTTCTTTTTTGTGGTCTCCTTCCAGAAGCCGGGCCCTGCACCCGTCATATTCCTTGAGCATGGCCAGGCAGAACCCATGAAAGGTAGCAGCGGTCACCTTGGGTCCTTTTGGGGGCAAAAACCTTTGTATGCGCCGGGAAAGGGACCGGGCTGCCTTGTTGGTGAAGGTCAGGGCAAGGATCTGTTCCGGAGAAACCGTGTCTTTTGATATCAGATGGGCAATTCTGGCTGTGAGGGTCCGGGTTTTCCCGGTTCCCGGCCCGGCTGTGATGAGAATGGCACGGGAGGTGGAATGCACAGCCTGGCACTGTTTTTCATTCAAGCCTTCCAGAATTCCCTGTGTGCCGACAGATCGAATTTTGGATGTACCGGCAGCACCGGATGCAGGCAGCGTGTTTCGGGATAATACCTTTGTGTTTTTTTCCTCTTTTTTCCCCTGTTGTTTTTTTGTGGCTGGCGCGGTATTTTCCACCTGTTCAAGGGGTTTTCCGCCCAGGGTCATCTGCAGCTGCAGCTCTCCTTTGCGCTGTTCTTTTTCTTTTGCAGTGAACACATGAATCTTGCCGAACTGCCCGTCGAATCCGGGTTCCACATGGATATGTTTGTTGCGCATCCGGGATACAGCCTCAGCCAGAAGCGGTATGCCGGCTGCATGGATATCATCACAGGAGCGGTCCAGAAGAATGTCCAGTTCCGGCCCCAGGACCTGCACCGCTTTTTCATAATACCAGGCAACTTTTTTTGTTTTGGGGCCCACCCCGAAAATTTCAGACAGCATATCTGTAAGCGGAATGATACTGGTATATCCCTGGCGATCAGAAGGCACAAACCCCTGGGGCCGGTCAGCCAGCTCCCTTACCCGGTGCAGCACCCCCAGGGTCAGGGGCCGGCCGCATGCCGGGCAGATCTTATCCAGCCGGGCAGTTTCATCCGGATCCAGGCTGACACCGCATTTTCTGTGGCCGTCATAATGGTATTTCCCCTGGTCCGGATACATGTCCAGGGTTCCCTGGTATGCAGCAGTATCAAGGGTTTCAAGGGATCTGCGCATGGCAAAATAATCCAGGTCCGTATTAAACACGCAGGCATTGCGGCCCAGATATCCCGGTGAATGGGCATCGGAATTGGACATGAGCCGGACATGGTCCAGGTCAGCCACCCGCCAGTTCATGGACGGATCAGAAGACAGGCCGGTTTCCACCGCAAAAATGTGGGAAGCCAGATCTCCAAAGCACTGGTCTATCCGGTCAAATCCGGATTTGGATCCGAACAGGGAAAACCAGGGGGTCCAGATATGGGCAGGCACCAAAAATCCCTGGTCAGAGGTTTCCAGCATGATCTCCAGAAGATCCCTGGCATCAAGCCCGAGAATGGGGCGGCCGTCGGAGGTGATATTGCCGATGGCATCCAGGCGGGCATTAAATTTTTTAACACTGGCCAAATCCGGAAAGTAGATGATATTATGGTTTTTTCTGACCTTGCCGTCTTTTTTATAGATATTGGAAATTTCCGCCTGGAGCATAAAGCGCACCTGGTTCCGGCAGGATTGGGGTATGGCATCATCAATGGCTGCTGCAATCTGTTTCTTCAACACAAACAAGCCTGGCTCAGCCGGTTCCAGCTTGGATTCCATCTCCCGGACCCAGGCAGGATGGGTGAAATCGCCCGTACCCACAACACTGATGCCCTTGATCCGGGCTGCATGGTAAATATTTTCAAAATCCAGGTTCCGGGCCGTTGCCCGGGAATACCTGGAATGGATGTGAAGATCTGCATAAAAGGTCATAATATTCAGCCTGAATCAAAAAGTTGGGGTCTTTCGCATGTTATGTACATGATTTTCACTTAATTTAAAAGCCGGATTCTGGTAAAGAACTAAGGAAGCCATCCCGATTTTCACCTTCAATAAAAAGGAAAGCCCATGACCGCCACCTCTCACACAGCATTAATCATCGCCCCGGGGGATACTGTCAAAGCTGTCAAAATTGCATTGGCAGAAACCCCGGAACTTGTGATTATCCATACAGACACAACAGCCGATGCCATGAAACACATTTTTTCCCGGTCCCTGGCATTTGTCGTCATGGATCTGACTATGCCGGAAATTGACCCCCATGCCCTTGCAGACAGCCTGTTGCGCTTTGATCATGCCAAAATCCCCCCGGTGCTGCTGGTAACCGATGCCCCCGGGCTGCCTGATCTGTATGACAAAGTGCCTCCCCTGCTGCTGGACCACGTGGCCAAACCCATTGAACCGGTGTTGATCAGGGCCAGGCTTTTTCTTTTTTTGGCGCTTTTCCGCCACCGCATTGCTGTGGACCAGAGCATCCAGGAGCTGGAAAAAGTCTATACCCGGTTTATGGATCAGCACCAGTCCGCTTTATCTGAGACCACCCTGAAAAAAAACATATTGTCATTGTCATCAGCATTTACCAATCAGGTCCAGCCGTTTTTATCCAAAATCCAGGCCGGCAGCTATTTTTTGCAGCAGGCACCGGACATGCCTTTGCGCCTGCGCCAGGGAGTTACCCGGATCCGGACGGCCGGCGACCATATCGCAGAGGTGATCCGCCGGCTGCACAGGTCCCAGAACCGAGAACTGGGCAGCCAGGTAATTTTCCAGGACAAAACCGGCAAAAAACGGCCCGGAAGGATTCTATTCGCTACCCATTTTACAGATGAGTTCATGATTTTTGAACGGTATCTGGCCGGCAGGATAAAAGCCGACCTTATCCAGGCCGGCACCTCTGAACAGGCTCTGGAATATGTGGCATCCAGCCGGCCGGATGTTATTTTTATCAACCACCAGCTGGCAGACGGCTCCGGCCTGCACCTGCTGGATAAGCTGATACGCCTGAGAACCGGGGCGCCGATAATCTACACCGTGGACCAACACCATACAGATGCCGGGGCCGCTGCCATTGCCACCGGGGCATACACATTTCTGGTCAAAGAACAGACATCAGCCATGGATGTGGTGGATACGATCCAGAAAACATTGACCCAGGCCAGACTCACCCAAAAAGTCCAGGGTGCACGGGACCGGATTGATCTGATTTCCCGGCGGGACCAGCTGACCCGGCTGTTGAACCGCAGCTGGTTCAACCAGACCCTGGCTTTGGAAATCTCCAAGGCCAGGCGGTACCGCCTGCCTTTGTCCATCCTGCTGGTGCAGGTGGACCGATTTATGTCTTTTAATGAAAAATACGGGTACAAAACCGGTGATCTCATTTTATCCGCCTGTGCCGCAAGGATCCAGGCGATGGTAAGGGACCTGGATGTGGTATGCCGGTTCGGGGCGGAAAAATTCGGCATTGTACTGCCCAACACGCGGTTTACCAGGGCACAGATTCTGGCCGAACGTATCAGACAAAACATAAATGACAATAAAATTTTTGTGGGCACCCATCTGATCCAGTTGACCATCAGTATCGGAATGACCTGCTTTACAGGAGAAAAGCAGGACACAGAAAACCGGGCATCAGCAGCACCGGGGCCGGGATCCGTCTCAGGGCCTGATCTTGTCCACCAGGCTTTGAAAGCCCTGGATGTTGCGATACATCAAGGGGGTAACCAGATTCAGGCATGAAAACTGAGGACAAAAAAAAAATTTGTGCCTGGGCACAAAAACAGACACATACCCAAAAGATTTTTTTATCCCGGACCAGCCATCCGGAGCAGGCAGATTTTGATGCCTTTACCAGGGAGCTTGCCCGACTGGCCCCATGCCTCAAAATTCAGCCCTCAGAACAAAAAACACACCTGCCCGCTATATTTATAGCCGACAATATCCATTTCAGCGCACTTCCCCTGGAAAAAGAGCTGGCGCCTTTTCTGGAAGCCCTGACCTATCTGGCCGGCCCACTGCCGCCTCTGGCAGACCACATACAAGACAAGCTGAATCTGCTGGACCATCCCTGCCGCCTGATGCTTTTCATTGCCCTGCAATGCCCCCATTGTCCCGATATGGTCAGAACCCTTATTCCTTTGGCAGCCCATGCAAAAAAAATTTTTCTGCATATCATTGACGGCAGCCTGTTTCCTGAAGCAGCCCGAAAATATGAGGTGTTATCTGCTCCCTGTTTGATCTTGAACCAGGATTTCAGGTGGACCGGTCAGGCCTCCCAAAAAGAAATCCTGGACATGGTGATCCGGCCGGATCCTTCGCAGCTGGGCCCGGATACCCTGAAAAATATCCTGGAACAGGGAGATGCCCGGTGGATATGTCAACAGATGATCCAGACCGGTCATATTTTCGACGGTTTTGCGGCACTTTTGCTGGACAGCACATGGTCGGTACGTCTCGGAGCCATGGTGGTGGTGGAAACCCTTGCAGAAGAGGCCCCTGATCTGGCAGCAAAACTTGGTCCCATTCTCATCCAGGCATTTGCTGATCAGGAGGTTCCGGTTCAGGGAGATATATTATACATTCTGGGTGAAGTCGGCACACGGGAAACAAAAGCCTGGATACAGAAAATATTACCCGGCCTGGAGCACCCGGATCTGAAAGATGCGGCCCGGGATGCCCTGGCAGCCATTGAAGATGAAAGCTGACCAGTTACTATGTCTGAAAACACCCAATCTTGACAGATTTTACCATATACGGTATCACCGTGACATGAAAGATATGATCAAACAATTCAACCTGACCCCCCATCCTGAAGGTGGTTTTTTCCGGGAAATATATCGGTCAGGGCAGCAGGTGTGGTCAGATGCTGCAAAAGCTGAACGGGCCGCTGTCACCCATATTTATTTTCTGCTTCCCAAAGGCCAGGTGAGCCGGTTTCACCGGGTTCTCCACGATGAAATCTGGCATATCTACCAGGGAGATCCCCTGCGCCTGATTCAGTTTAACGGATCGAATCTGGCGGAAATCTGTATCGGCAAAGGCTGCCCTGATTTTACAGCAGTTGTTCCCGCAGGGGTCTGGCAGGCAGCAGCCACCACAGGCACCCATACCCTTGCCGGCTGTACCGTGGCACCGGGATTTGATTTTACCGACTTTTGCTTTCTGGCGGATCACCCGACCGACCTGAAACGGTTCAGCGCCCTTGGCAGCGGATTACATGCATTTATATGACAAAAAAACCCGAGGCTTCCATGAACATGACCACCAATTGCACCCCTTTTCCGTCTGCTGCCCTCTCATCTGTGCGCACCTGTGTCAGCCCGCAGGGGTGCTTTCAGGTGGGCATCCACCGGCCCCATTTTACTGTGGACAATCTGCGGGAAAATGATTTTACCGCCTGCCTGGGACAGCTGCCCGCAGGGACACCGGTATGGAACCATGCCAACTTTCCCGGCACAGATGTGCGGGAACCTGCAGCAGACACCATATACGAAATTGCCAATCCGTTGCCTTTCCGGGGCACCACATTCATCAATTCCGCCTGGGCAGATCCCAAAGCCGGGCAACCGGAAAAAATCGGCATCCCCCGGCCCGGGACCTGCTCTTTGTTTGACAGCCTAGATACCTGGGAAAACGATCTTACTGCCGGAGACAAGATCCGGTTGATCAAGGCCCTGCCCCATCCTTTAAAAATTGCCCTGGCCCAGGCTTCCACCGATTCTGAAGAACTGTGCGCCCTGGCCTGCCATGCCTGTACCCTGATTTTTGACAAGGACGCCGCTTCACCGGCAGGCATGGGATTCTGTCCGGGACATTCCGGCGCCCCTGTACCGGATATACGGTTCCATGACCTGTTCGAGGTACTGGTGAACAATCCCCATCTGCCTGATGATTACAAAGAGGCAATGGTGCTGCGCCCCGGCATCCAGGGAAACAGTGAAATCGTCGGAGAATACACTGACGGCAACACCCATGTGTTTGAATATCTGCGCCGCAACTCCTACATCCCCTGGGGTCATTTTGCATCCAACATGGCCCATGACAGCATCCGGTACCGGACAAAAGACCTGAACCCCGCAGATATCCGGGGCCTGCGCCATCTGTACTACCAGCGGGTCTATACCCGTCTGGCCAGACAGCTGGGTATCCGGATCCCGCAAAAGCGCACCTGTATGCCGGAACAGACATTAGAAGACCTGCGCCTGTCAGTCATGGCGCTTCTGGACAGCGGCCGGGGTCCGGTACTGGATTTCAACGGGGCTTTGTGGGGATGGAACTTCGGATTCGGGTTTGCCCAGTCAGGCCACAGGCTTCACGCCTCCCACCAGATGATTCACCAGCAGAACGCCCTGGTACCCAGACAGGTGGATGACCCTGCCCATGGCCCACTGCCCTCCTTTTCCTGCGGGGATCTGGTGTCCGATTTTGTCAAAAACTATGAAACCGCCCATGGCAAAAAGTTTTTTGATGCTTATTTTGATGCCATACGAAAAAATTGCCGCACCGACGGCAGCAGCAAGGGGGAAAATTCACTCATCATCCATGAAGATGACCATATCCTGCTCTTTGTCCCCAAGGCCCAGGTCAGTGAATGGGAAATACAGCTTGTGACAAAAGACTGCATCCCCCATGTGCCGGCAGCAGACACCCCCACCAGAAAGGCCCTGGATCTGGGTATGTTGAAAGCGGTCCAGGTTCTGGAAAAATTGGGAGCTGACATGGTCACAGGCATTGAATTTTCCGGCCGGTTTGATGAAAAAAAGATGGGTCAGCATCTGATGTATTGTTTTATCCCCAGGCTCCCCTATGCCCCGGCCGCATTTTCCGAGGCCCAGCTGCGGTGGATCAGCGGCGTCTATCCGGAAGATTTTGCCCATGCCTGCCGCAGCATTTTGGCCTGAAAAAGAAAGGAGATGCCGTGATTCTGCATGACTTCACCTATGAATGGGACGGAAAAAGCCATTCAGGCAAAAAACCTGTTTCCTGGTGGCCCGGCTGCTACCGGGTGAGAATTCTCAAAATAGGGGATGAAACCACCCCTGTCCAATACCTGTTTCCCTTTGCCGTGGTGTTCAAATCCGCAAAAACCAATGCGGTCATGAACACATCTTTGGAAAACTATATCCACAACTTTGCAGAAAAAATCAGCAGAGAGTATAACCTTGACATGGAAAAAGTAATGTGGGTAAAAATGGATGACCCGGTCATGGTGGCCCATCTCACCCCTGACCGAAAATTGTCCGGGGCCCCTTTGTATACCATATCCTGGCGGCCGATCCGGCCCAATGAAACGGCGGTCATCGCACCGGACATCACCGATTTTTGATCACACGATCCCCTGGTCCATCATGGCATCCGCCACTTTGACAAATCCGGCGATATTGGCACCGTTCACATAATTGCCCGGTGTGCCGTATTCTTCAGAAGCGGTCAGACAGTCCGCATGGATGCGCTGCATGATGCCCTTGAGCCTGGCCTCCACTTCCTGCCTGGACCATTTGATGCGCATGGCGTTCTGGGACATCTCCAGGCCGGAAACCGCCACACCCCCTGCGTTGGCAGCCTTTCCCGGTGCAAAAAGGATTTTGCTGTCCAGGAAAATATCCACCCCGTCCGGGGTGGTGGGCATATTGGCCCCTTCACTCACCACCTGAACCCCGTTTTTCACCAGGTTTCGGGCATCATTTTTGTTGATCTCATTCTGGGTGGCCGACGGAAAAGCACAGTCCGCCTTATGATCCCACAAAGGATTGTGTTCAGATCCAGGATCCAGAGGGGTATACACCGCTTCCGGATATTTGTCTGCATATTCTTTTATGCGAGCCCGCTTCACATTTTTCAGGTACATCACATATTGCAGTTTTCCCTTGTCAATGCCTTTTTCATCATAGATATACCCGGAAGAATCAGAAAAGGTAACTACCTTGCCGCCCAGATCAATTATTTTTTCCGTGGTATACTGGGCCACGTTTCCGGATCCGGACACCAGACAAATTTTTTCTGTTAGGCTCTGGTTTTTGGTGGCCAGCATTTCATCGGCAAAAAACACAGCTCCGTATCCTGTGGCTTCAGGCCGGATAAGACTGCCGCCCCAGCTGAGGCTTTTCCCGGTAAGCACGCCCGTAAATTCATTTTTCAATTTTTTATACATGCCGAAAAGGTATCCGATTTCCCGGCCCCCCACACCGATATCCCCGGCCGGTACATCTGTATCCGGTCCCAGATGGCGGTACAGTTCCGCCATGAAACTCTGGCAGAACCGCATGACTTCATTGTCGGATTTTCCCTTGGGATCAAAATCAGATCCCCCTTTTCCGCCGCCCATGGGCAGGGTTGTCAGGGCGTTTTTAAACACCTGTTCAAAGGCCAGGAACTTGAGAATGGACAGATTCACCGACGGATGAAACCGCAATCCCCCTTTGTAGGGCCCGATGGCTGAATTCATTTCTATGCGGAATCCCCGGTTCACCTGCACCCTGCCCTGGTCATCCATCCACGGCACCCGGAACTGGATGGTACGTTCCGGTTCCACCATACGCTCCATGATCCTGGCATGCCGGTACTCGGGATTCTGGTCCAGAACCGGTTTCACCGATTCAATCACCTCTGTTACCGCCTGGTGAAATTCCTTTTCAAAGGGGTCTCGTCCGTTGATAATATCCATAATCGTGGTCATTTTGTTCTCCTGTTTCCTGTGGTTACCAGATGGATGGTACAAATATGTATTAATCCAGATTTTAGTTGCCAGTGTCGAACAATTGCTTCATGGCACCGATAAAATCGGTTTCAACAGATGCCACATAAGCATCCCAGTCACTGCCATACCGGTAAAACGCAGTGGAGGCAAGCTTTTTGGTCACAATGGCATTGCGGTATGCCTGCAGTTTTTTGGCATTCATAATGCCCAGAATGGCTTCTTTACCCAGAATCTTCACCAGAACCCCGGGAATATAGGCGGACAGTACCTGCCAGAGCAGATCCTGGTCTTTCATAATATCATCCAGCCGGTCAGCCACCCGGGCCTGAAAAGCGAAAATCTGCTCACTGGTCTGTTCGGACAGCACAAACAGCGGTGTATCAGGATTTTTCTCATGAATTTTCAAAAGCATACCGGTTTCAGTGCAGGCATAGGTATGCACCAGGTGTAAAATGTCCCGGATCAGGGCCCACCGGGTGACGGTATCTTCCAGGAGCCTTTTTTCATAATCATCTTCAAACAGAAAAGCGGTGAGCACTTCCGCCACAGCTGAAGAAAATACCCCGCCCTTGTTGGCGGAAGAGTCCTTGATCTGTAAAATACCGGTATTTTTTGCGATATACCGCCGGGCCGCATCATCAAAAAACACATTTGCCCCTTCCACAATAAACCGCAGTTCCTTGAACAGGCTGGTGAAGGCTTTGATATTGCGCTGGTTGATGGTATCCTTGAACCCGCCGCAGGGAATAAATGCCTGGATATCGGCCTGTTCGATATATTTGCGGTTGACCGGATCGGTTATGAAATTGCGGTGGAACATGGCCCCGTCCGCCACCAGTGTGCCGTCCGGCAGGGTGATGTTCTTGCCTTTCAAAGGCACCTGGAACCC
>JAWOEP010000014.1:0-3713 GCA_046482705.1 Desulfotignum sp. | reverse complement strand
ATGTACACGCCCGGACAGACGGCACAGCAGAGATGCCTGATACGCCTGATACGCCTGATACGCCTGATACGCCCGATACGCCCGATACGCCCGATACGCCCGATACGCCCGATGCACGGGATGCACGGGATGCACGGGATGCACGGGATGCACGGGATGCACTGAACACCTTGGATAACCGGGAAATCAGGGCCCTGGCCCTGTCATCCCCCTACAGCCTGGAACAGGTGGTGGAAAAACTGCTCACATATTCAAACAATTTTATTGCCAACCAGGTGATGCTGGCCATGGGCGCACAGCAGTTCGGGGAACCGGCCACCCTGAAGAAAGGTGTGGCAGTGCTCATTGATTTTGCAGAAAAAAATCTGGGATGGGAACAGGTACAGCTTGCAGAAGGCTCGGGCCTGTCCCGGAAAAACCGGGTGACACCGGTACAGATGGGAAAGCTGCTCCAGGCATTCATGCCCTTTCACAGGCTTTTGAAGCGTACCGGCACCCAGTACTACAAGACCGGGACCCTGTCGGATGTCAAGAGCCGGGCCGGATATTTTCTGGGAAAAGACAACCGTCTCTATCTGTTTGTCATTATACACAATGGGGTCGGACATTAACGTCCGACCCCATTATGGTGACCCAGCTATTTTTCAATATAGGCGTAGGCGCTGTGGTTGTGGATGGACTCGAAATTTTCCGCACTCACGGAAAACCAGGTGATGTTGTCATCGGCTTTCAGGACCTTGGCCACATCCCGGGCAAGATCTTCCACAAACTTGGGATTGTTGTAGGCTTTTTCCGTGACAAATTTTTCATCTTCACGTTTGAGCACGGAATAGATATCACAGGAAGCTGCGGTTTCCACAATATCCACCACATCTTCAATCCAGATCAGTTTTTTGAACCGGGCGCTCACCAGGACTTCGCCCCGCTGGTTGTGGGCACCGCAGTCGCTGATTTCCTTGGAACAGGGGCACACCGATGTCACCGGTACCGCCACCTTCAGGACAATGTCGGTGGCCTGATCTGCATTGCAGGAGCCGAAAATGGAACAGGTATAGTCCATCAAACCGCTGACACTGGTGCTGGGAGCCTGTTTTCTGATAAAATAGGGAAAGGTGATCTCAATATGAGAGGACTGGGCTCCCAGGATCTGTTTCATGTCCGCCAGAACAGTGGTCAAAGACTCCAGGGAAATCCGTGTTCTGGACTGGTGCAGGATCTCCACGAAACGGCTCATGTGGGTGCCTTTGCACTGGTGGGGCAGATCCACATACATGCTGATCTCCGCCACCGTGGACTGGGTGCCCCGGTTCTTGTCCAGCACTTTTACCGGATATTTCAGCCCTTTGATACCGACCTTGTCAATGGGAATTTTCCTGTAATCAGGCTGGTTCTGCGTATCAATCATTTTTCCGGGTTGTCAGGTCTGGGTTTGGAAACAATGCGGTTGGCGGCGATCTCCCGCAATACTGTTACCACGTCCCCGTTTTTGGTCCGCTGGACCAGCAGGTCCGCGCCTTCCCTGACCTGGCGGACCCGCTTGGCTGCCAGGTGCACCAGGGTGAACCGGTTGTCAACGTTTTTCAGACAATCTTCTATGGTAACTCTTGCCACGGCTGTTCTCCTTACCTAATTATAAAATATCAATGATTTCATACGTTCTTTTGCCCCCGGGCGCCTGGAGGGTTGCTTCGTCCCCGGGGCGTTTGCCGATCAGGGCACTGCCCAGGGGGGATGAGACGGAAATTCTGCCTTCTTTGATGTCTGCCTCGTCCGGACCCACGATCATGTATTCAATCTGCTCTTCAGAGTCCAGATTTTCCACCACCACCCGGCTGGCAAAACGGACAATGTCCTTGGGAACCGATTCCGGATCAATGATCTTGGCAACCCCGAGTTTATAGCTGATCTCACCGATGCGGCCCTCCAGAAAAGACTGGCGTTCCTTGGCAGCATGGTATTCTGCATTTTCAGATAAATCCCCGTGGGCACGGGCGGTTTCAATGGCCTTGATGTTTTCCGGCCGCTCAACTTTTTTGAGTCTTGCCAGTTCCTGCTTTAAGTTCTCGTAGCCTTGCTTGGTAAACGGTATTTGCTCCAAAACAGTAAAATTACTCCGGTATATTGACGGTTAGGGGTTAGAAGATAAAAAAAATGGTCGGATTTTCTTATCCAGGGGGGTGTCCAAAGGGCCATCCCGGACAAGATTCTAAGGGTTTTCCGGCATCTGCCCGATAATGGTGTTCCCGGCCGTGGCTTTGTCGCCTTTTTTGACCTGTACCTGAAAATCCAGGGGCAGATACAGGTCCAGGCGGGAGCCGAACTGGATCATGCCGTAGCGTTCTCCCCGGCTGACCCGGTCTCCGGCCGCAGCACAGTTCACGATTCTTCTGGCCACAAGCCCGGCCACCTGGACAACGGCAAAGCGTTTTCTGCCGGGGGTCTGTATGGTCAGGGCATTGCGCTCATTGTGGATGGAGGCTTTGTCAAAAGAGGCATTGATAAACTTCCCCGGCGTGTATACCACTTTTTCCACCACCCCGTCAAAAGGCATCCGGTTCACATGGACATTAAATATATTCATGAAAATGCTCACCTTCTGGCAGGGCTCATCCAGGTATTCGGTTTTGGTGAGGCGCTCAACCGCAACAACCCTGCCGTCAGCCGGGGAAACCATGTTATGGTCTCCTTCAGGCACAACCCTGTCCGGATCACGGAAAAACCAGCACACATATACCCCGAGAACGGCAGCCACCCAGGCCGGTACCATCCATCCAAAATAAAAAAACATCCCTGTAAAAAGGATGGCCAATATAATAAATTTTATTCCCGGGACCGCCACAGGCAGCACTGCACGGCCCGGCCATTTTGTTTTATCCATCAATTTCCTTTTGCCGCATCTTCACCCTCATATCCTGTCTAAATTACCAGAAAATTCAACACCCTGTCAATACAAAACTGGTTGAATCCCTGCCATTCCAGGCAACTGTTAAACCAGACCAGGGGCAAGGTCAAGGAGAGACCTGCCCTAATTTGATTTTTTCCGGGGTGAGTGAAATTATCACAAGCCCGCAGAAAATCAGCACCGACCCTGCAGCCGAGACAGGTGTGAATATTTCGCCCAGCAGCAGTACGCCCAGCAGACAGCCGGTAAGGGGTTCCACCAGCATCACGATGGCTGTCCGGGATACCGGAACCACTGAAAGCCCTTTTGCCAGCAGCAGATAGGCCCCGGCCGTGGCCACAAGTCCCAGATACAGCACCGCTGCCATGCCATGGACAGTCATCACACGGGAAAGATCTTCTGTAACCACCCGGGGAAATACCAGGACCGCTCCCACACATAAAATAACGGCAATACCCAGAACCGGGGAATGGTCTGCCACCACAGCCTTGCTTGCCACCAGGGAGACCGCATATCCGAAACCGGCAGCAGTGGCCAGTAAAACACCGGTGGTGTCGATGGTCACAGCACTGCCTGCCACAGTGAGCAGGATGCATCCGGAAATGGACAGCAAAGAAGCTGTCAGCCAGGTCCTGTTGAGGTGTTCTTTTTGAAAGATGGCGCTGAGCAGTCCGGAAATGACAGGGGCAATGCAGATAGCCACAATGGTTCCCAGGGCCACCCCGGCTCTGGCCACTGCCTCGAAAAAACACAGCTGGAACAGGACAATGCCGCAGGCTGCAATAAACGTGGGCACCAGGGGCGGACGAAA
>JAWOEP010000357.1:0-12015 GCA_046482705.1 Desulfotignum sp. | reverse complement strand
CTCCCGGGGAAAACTGTGGTATTTTAGTGTCAGGGGCATGTTCTGGGGCCTCCTGGAAGCCGCCGGTCATTTTGCGTGGCACCGCTGCCACCAGGCTTGTGGTGACAGGGGGAATACTCAGATAATTACAGGACTGGGCCATGATGGTTTTAAAGGCAGGGGCTGCCACATCTCCGCCGTAATATTTTTTTCGGGGTTCATCCACCACCACCAGAATTGCCAGCTGGGGATTTTTTTCCGGGGCAAACCCTGCAAAAACCGATACGTATTTGTTTTTGGCATATTGTTTTTGTCCGGCCGCCACTTTCTGGGCAGTACCGGTTTTGCCGCATACTGCATACCCGGTTAAATCCGCCTGGGTGCCGGTGCCTTTTTCCTGGACAGCCAGGCGCATCATGTGCTTGACCTGTGATGCAACCCCGGGGGATATAACCTGGTGTACCACAGCGGGATAAAAAACCTGCAGTTCTTTGCCTGTGTTGGAAGTTATCTTTTTAACCAGCATGGGTTTCATAAGCTGCCCATTGTTGGCAATGGCGCTGATGGCGGAAATGAGCTGTATGGCGGAAACGGAAATTCCCTGACCAAAGGAAATCGCTCCTGCATCAATAGCGGACCACCGGTCTGGTGCCGACAGTGAGCCGCTGGTTTCCCCGGGGCATTCCACCCCGGTTCTGCTGGCGAACCCAAACCGGGTAAGACAGTTGTGCAGTGTCTGCCTGCCGATGGTTTCAGATATTTTGACAGCCCCGATATTGCTGGAATAGGTAATTATCTGGTTAATGGAAAGCCAGTCATGGGGGTGGGTGTCATTGACCACATATTTGCCGATACGGTATCTGCCGTTTTCACAAAAAAAGATGGATGTGGGGGTAAATCCTTTTTCCAGGGCAGCTGCCGCTGTAAATACTTTCATTGTGGATCCCGGCTCGAACGCATCTGTAACAGCCCGGTTCCTGAAAAGGCTCTGGTGAAACTCCTGGTAGTTGTTGGGGTTGAACCGGGGATAATGGGCAATCGCCAAAATTTCTCCTGTGGCCGGCCGCATGACCAGGGCCAGGCCGGATTTTGCCTGGTGTTGTTTAACCGTTTTTTCCAGTGTTTTTTCAGACAGAAACTGGATTTTTTTGTCCAGGGTAAGTACAAGGGTATTGCCCCGCAATTCAGCTTGTTTTTTTTGATCAATGTTCAGCAACCGGCCTGTACCGTCTTTTCTGACTGAGACGGCAACCTGTTTACCGTCCAGTATGGTATTGTATTTGAATTCGAGGCCTTCACGTCCGATATCGTTTCTGCCGGTGAATCCGAGAACCTGGGCGGCCAGATCCCGGTTGGGGTAGAAGCGTTTAAAACTTTTTTTAAAATATATGCCGGGCAGATGCAGTTTTTTGATTTCTTCGGCTATGTCCGGTGATATGGCTTCGGCCAGAAGGGCATACCGCCGGTCAGTGGAAAATTTTTTTGCCAGTTCTTTTGTGTCGGTTTTGAGAAATTTGGACAATATGCGTGCGGTTTTGACAGGGGCTTCGATACGCAGGGGATCGGCTATGATTGTGATGGCATCCAGGCTGGTCCCCAGTTTGTTCAGGTTCCGGTCCAGAATCTGTCCCCTTTCTCCTTTGGTGGTCAAAAGTCTGGAATATCCATTTTCCGCACGCTGGGAATATACATCGGCCTTGAGAATCTGGATGTCAAAAGATTTGGCCCCCAGCAGCAGCAGGGTGCCCACCAAAAATACCTGGATCACCACCACCCGCGCTTTTATGTGCCGATCATCTGCCATTACAGGCTTTCTTTCTTAAGGTAGATGGTCTGATTGAATACATCGCTCGTCATTTTAAGTTGTGAAGCGGCAATTCTGATAATGCGGTCATCGGATCTGAGCCGGTCCCGTTCCAGGGTCAGTTCTTTCTGATAAGACAAAAGTGCTGCCAACCGGGACTGGGCAGAAGATATATCCAGGATGGTCTGGGTGCTCTCGGTCCTCACCCAGGTGTGCACCAGCAGCTCTGCAAACAAAACACATATGAGTATCAGCCATTTTACCCCGGTGCCGGCATGTTTTCGGGCAGCGCGTTTCTGGTTCATCTCTTATATCCTTTCAGCAACCCTGAGTTTTGCACTTCTGGCCATGGGATTGGCTTCCATTTCACGGGAAGTGGGTATCAGCGGCTTTTTGACAATGGATTTCATTGTCGGCGTTGTATTACAGACACACCGGGGCAGATCTTTGGGACAGGTGCAACGTGATGCAAAGGCTTTCAGGTGCTGTTTTACAATACGGTCCTCCAGGGAGTGAAAGCACAGCACACAGAGCCGGCCGCCTGCTACCAGCAGATCCGGGACCTGCTGCATGAAGAGGGCAAGGTTTTCCAGTTCCTGGTTGACAGCAATGCGCAGGGCCTGGAACACCTGGGTGGCAGGATGAATTTTTCGGGCTCCAGCCCGGCCTTTTGGCACCGTGTCACAAATGATGCGGGTCAAGTCCTGTGTGGTTGCGATGGGGTGGATTTGTCTGTGCCTGACAATGGCCCGGGCAATCCTGCGGGAGAATTTTTCTTCACCGAACCTGAAGAACAGATCTGCCAGCTCTTTTTCTCCAAAAGAGTTGACAATGGTTTCAGCTGTCAGGTTGTTTCTGATGTCCATGCGCATATCCAAAGGTTCATTCAGGTTAAAACTGAATCCCCGGCGTGCTTTTGTGATCTGGTTCAGTGAAAATCCCAGGTCCAGGACAATGGAATTAACCCCGGTGATATTGTGCTGGTCCAGGATGTTTGAAAGGCGGACGAAATTGTCATGCACCAGTACAATGTTTTCGGCAAATCGATGTAACACCTTTTTTGCATTGGCAATGGCCTCATGGTCCTGGTCAATACCCACCAGAATCCCGCCGGGAAGTATGGCCTCGATGGTTGACCGGGCATGGCCGGCACCTCCCAGGGTGCAGTCCACACAAACATCCCCGGGTTTCAGATTCTGATACGCAAATACCTCGACAGGCATGACAGACGTATGCGCAAATCCCATGGTTACAGCCCCAGGGAAGCAATTTCCTCTCTTACTTCCGCTTGTTCAAGTTCCTGCTCCATCTTCAGGTTTTCCTGGTCCCATCTTTCCCGGGCCCATATTTCAAACCGGTCCAATACCCCCACCAGAACAATGTCTTTTTCAATGCCGGCATAGGTACGCAGGCTCTGGGGAAGTAAAATCCGGTCCTGCTTGTCACATTTCAGGGGACAGGCATTTCCCAGGAAAAACCGTTTGAATTTTTCCATGGCCGCACTTTTGGCAGCCAGAATTTTTTTCTCCAGCTGTTTCCATTCACTGAAAGTGAAACCATACAGACATCCGTCTTTGATGGAGACCACAGCCCCGTATTCATCATCAGCCTTTAAGACGTTCCGGAATCTTGCCGGAATTATTATTCTGCCTTTTGGGTCGATTGTATGAAAAGAGCTTGATCGAAACACGTATTTACTGCCTTTTTTTTGGGTGTGACATCCACTTTCCGCCACCTTTTTACACACTTTTACGAAATCTGCGGTATAAGTCAAGAAAAAAGTGGGAATAAAATTAAAAAATTCCAGTAATGATAAGTTTATAAAATTGATTTTGCAGGATAAATAAAAGGTGGTGGAAAGTGGATGTCAACGTGAATCGCTGTGATAGAGGAAAACAGAGGTATTTTTTTGGGGACTTTTAGAAGATGTGGGCAGGGGTTACTGCTGCAATGGTGCGGCAATGGTGGACCGGACAGATGCTATAACCTCATCCATCCGGTCCGGATCATCTGCCAGTACATATACGGGCCGGTGCACAATGATCTCTACTTTTCCCGGTACAAGATCCAGAGAGTCAGGAGGCAGGAGCTGGTATGAATTTTTAATGGTGACCGGCAGAATGGGAAGACCTGTTTCTCTGGCAAAGACAAAAGCCCCTTTTTTAAAGGGGCGTACCTGTCCGTCCCTGCTTCTGGTGCCTTCTGCAAAAAAAAGCACCGATGCCCTGGGCGACATCTGTTTTCTTGCCCTGTGAATGGATTTGATGGCAGCATCCCGGTGGGACCGGTCGATGAAAATGCAGCCCAGATAATGGCAGGCAGTTCCGAAAATGGGAATGCTGCGCAGTTCCTGTTTCATGACCCATTTGATGTGCAGTCCCATGAATCCGTGGATCACCGGAATGTCCACCATGGACTGGTGGTTGGCCACCACCACATAGGCCTTCTGGGGGGTGAAATGTTTCTTTCCGGTCAGAACAACCCGGAGCGGAATGATGGCACAGGAAAGCCTGGACCATAAAACAGCTGTCATATTGGCGGCATCCTGGGTGAACACCGCCCCTGTGGCTATACACACCAGTCCCAGGACCATGGTGATGGCCAGCATAAAAGGGACCACCACGATCCATTTATAGGGTTGATATATAAGTTTTAATATCTGTTTCACTTTCACTGGTCAGCAGGCTTTTTTTCTTCTTCCTCCTGTTCTGGGGTAAGTCCGGCCAGTTCATGGGCCCAGGACCGGATATCTTCGGCAACATATTCTTCAAGGACAAAGGCATATGCATTCATGGAGGACGTTGCTGAAACCGGGCCTTCCTCCCCCTGATCAAACAGATGTAAAACAATGGGGGAGTCGTTTTCCAGTGTGATTTTCAGATCGAAGGGGTCTTTTTCCAGGGTATGTTTGTCAGTATCCTCTAAAAACCGATCACATGTCAGCACAGACAGGGTGGACAAAAGATTGGAAACTGTTTTTTGATCAGGTGTACCCCCGTCTTTATACCTGAAGCCGGCTTCGGCTTCATCCCGGGTGTCGGAACCGGTTTCACCGGCTGTCAGGTGTGTCTGTTTCCCCCGGGTTTCGATGGTTATGCCTGTAATGGAGGCTTCCTTAAAATCCATGATCTGCTTGTCTCTGAATTCATCGACGGTTTTGTTGAAGTGTTGCCGGAAGCTGCCTTTGGCATGGTATATACCGGGGTCGTTTTCAAGCATGACAAAGGTGTGGTTGAAAGTGGGGGCGGTCTTCCCTATCTTGAAAGACAAAAGAGATGTGTTCCGGTCATAGGCTGTGACATCAATGCCATGGCTGTCATCCAGTTCATACCGGACAACATCCTGTTTTTCCGATACCAGTGCGGAGAGGTGCAGTCCTGTGATGACATCCAGCATCTGGCGCATGGCTGTATCATCAACCGGATAATTTTTGTCCGTTACCTCCCAGCCCTTGCCTTTGCGGGAAAATGCAATGGCGCGCTCCGGTTTTTCAACAACCAGCCGGTCCACCTGGTCTGCTTTTACTTTTGGGGGGTCGGGCAGTGTGTAATGACGGCGGTCCTGTTTTTTGAATATAAGATATCCGCTCAGGGCAGCGATGAGAAGGACCAGAATCAGGTATTCTTTTTTCATGGCAATTGCATCCTTATGAAGTGAAGATTTTTGCAATTTTTTTCTTTTTTGCATTCCGGACGGCCCATACACCCAGGCCAAAGAGGATGACCAGAACCGGTAATCCCGCAATGTTAAAGGATTTTATCATACCCCGCATAAAGGGGGTGGTGGGATCCAGGGGATTTAATGTCTGCTGTTTGCTGCGCAGGGCAGCTATGTCGTCTCTGCCGTTCAGATGATCGATGGCGTTGAGAATGAAGGTGGCATTGGTGGTTTTTCCTTCCGGGTCCAGCATGTTGTCCTGGAGCATCTGGGAACATCCCAGTACAAATATTTTTGCCGGTCTGGAAGTTTCCTTGAGCCGGTTTTCCACCACAAGTCCCGGGGGGATTGCAGAACCGGCTTCGCCAGGCTGGATCTCTTTTTCTGCCGGATCATCTTCCGCAGGATCCTCTTCATCTGTCCGGGCATCTGCCTGATCTTCTGCATCCATGGTGTCGGTTTCCCCTAGCTCTTTTCGGGGTATGGGTTTGTCCTTGAAATAGCTGGTAAAGGTGCCTTCCAGGATATAGGCCAGATCATAGGCGCGCAGTTCTTCAGGGGATTCAGGGGGAGAGATGAACATGGGGTTGAGGTTGATACTGCCCTGCATGAGCCAGGATTCCTCAGAGGTTTGCAGCAGCCTTGTGGCGGTAACCTGAGTGTCATCAATATTGTCTTTAACCAGTTCCACGGGTGATGCCTGCATGGCAATGAGGCCTTTGATATTGTGCATGAATGCAGGGGCGTTGTTAATGGATTTTTCCTTGAGCAGGGGGGCAAAATAGATGATTTGTTCCCCGCCTTCCCTGGGCTGGTGTTTATAGGCGGATTTGTCCAATACATAGGCCGGTTTCAGGGATGTGCCGTAATGGGCCAGCAGTTTTTCAAGGCCGGTGTCAATGGGTTGGTATTGGGGCATACCCATGCCGCCCCGGGGCATGATCTCCTGGAAGGCATCCCCGAAAAAGGCAATGTTTGTGCCCTGCATCAGGGCCTGGTCGATCTGGAACAGTTCATAGTCGGAAAACGGCTCTGTGGGTTTGGCAATAATCAGGCAGTTGAGACCCTCTGGAATTTCCTGTTCTGCCAGGGGAATCTGTTTGATGTTGTATCTGTCTGATAACAGATCGTTGAACACCTGCATGCCGGCTCCCTGCTGTCCCTGCATCATGGCCGCCTGGTCAGGGCCCAGGGTGTGGGTGCCATGGTCGGCCAGAAACCCGATATCCTGGTTGATGCCGATCATTTTTTCCATGGTGCCGGTGATTTCCTCTTTCAGGGCATCAGGGTCGGCCATTTGGTAAGTGGTGCCGATGATGGGCAGATCCATGGCTGTGATCAAAGGCAGGCTGGCAGACTGGTCTTGGTATTCCAGCACCAGGGCGGCCGCTCCCTGGCCGGCAGAGATGTTTTTTTCCGGGATGGCCGGCCAGGACAGGGCCATGATATCATGTTTTTCCGCGATCCTGTCCAGGGTCTGTCTGTCGGAAATATCGGTGTGTTCAAATGCCAGTATGCCCCGGCTTCTGGCGTTGATATCCGCAATGGTGTCTTTAACGGTTTGTGCCAGTTCCGGAAGATTGTCCAGGCCGATGAGAGGGGCAATGGTGTGCAAAGAAGAAGACAGGTATAATTTGGCCTGGATGGCATCTTCAACACGCAAGAGTGCAGAGACCTTGTTGTTGAGTTTCTGGATGGTGGTTGTCAACTGGTATTCCAGCCCGTCGGTGGATGTGACAGCATTTATTTTTTCAATGAGGTCTCCGTGGATGATTACCAGGCCCATGAACGCATTCTTGAATTTGATCTCATCATCTTCCATTATCCGGATCTGGACAGGGGAAATGCCGTAACTTCTGGCCATTTCCCTGTTCTCATTGGCCCGGGAAGAAAGATCTCCCTCTTCGGAAGAGACATTGTAAAAGCTGTAGTTGAACATACGTCCGGCCCGGGCAGCATATTCTTCCAGAAGATCCCGCAGATACCGTTCCGTGTTGTTGTGGGGGGCAGGCAGGTTTTTTGAAAAGAAAACCTTGACGCTCAGGGGTTCGGACAGGGTGGCCGCTGCCTCTTTGCTGGCTTCGGACAAAGAAAAAATCTGGTTGCGGGTGAGATCCGCCCTGAAAAACAGGGTCAGCCCCACGATGTTCACCAGCACTATTACTGCAATATAGAGAATGAATTTGATATAGGGTTCTTTCAGATGTCCCATGGTGTCTCCTTAATTTTTTTCCTGCATGACAATATAGGTTGAGAATATGAAAATACATACCAGGCTGATAAAGTAGATGATGTCCCGGGTATCGAGAATGCCTTTGGAAAAATTGGTGAAATGGGAACTGGCCCCGATATATTCGATGACAGCCACGATTTTGGGGGGCATGAAAAACAGCATCCGGTTGATGATGGTCAGGGTGAAACACAGGGCACACCCGATGATAAAAGCGATGATCTGGTTTCGGGTCAATGCGGATGCAAACAGGCCCATGGCACAATATGCAGCCGCCAGAAACAGGGCGCCCAGGTACCCGCCTGCAACCGGTCCGGGATCCATATCCCCGATAAAGGAGATGAAAACAGGATAGGCCAGGGTGGGTACCAGCATGGCAGCGGCAAACAAGGTGGCGGCAAAAAATTTACCCAGAGCAATATCGGTAAAGGAAACCGGCATGGTTAAAAGGGTTTCATAGGAGCCCACATTTCTTTCTTCGGCAAACAGCCGCATGGTAACGGCAGGAATGAAAAATGAGAAAACAATGGGCAGCAGAGAGAAAAAATCCCGCATATCAGCCCTGCCGTAAATAAAAAACGTGGAAAAGAAAAACCACCCGGTAACAATCAGGAACAAAGCAATCACAATATATGCGATGGGCGAAATGAAATAGTCTTTGAATTCTTTGATGGCAATGGTTTTGATCTGTGACATGGTTAGGCCTCCTGACGGGTCAGCTGCTGGAATATTTTTTCAAGGGCCTGGGTTTCTCTTGCAAGCTCCATGATGATCCAGTCGGTTTGTTTGATCTTCAGATAGATGTCGGATCTCATATCCCGGTTGTCCGGAGGGCGGATTTCAAAGCATACCAGGTCCTCGTCTTTTGGTTCTGCAGACCTGATATCCAGTGCAGGATCCATGGATGTCAGAAAATCATGCGCGGTTTTCCGGTCAGGGCCTTTGAGGGTCAGGCGCACAAAGCTGTTCTGCATGCCTTTGTGTTTCAGATTGGCGGTGGTGTCATCAGCCACCACCCTGCCGTTGTTGATAATAACGATGCGGTCACAGGTGGCTTCGGCTTCGCTGAGGATATGGGTGGAAAATACAATGGTTTTTTCTTTTCCGATATGCCGGATAATGGTGCGGATTTCTGCAATCTGGTTGGGGTCCAGCCCGGATGTGGGCTCATCAAGCACCAGGATTTCCGGGTCCGTCATCATGGCATGGGCCAGACCCACCCGCTGTTTAAGCCCTTTGGACAAAGTGGCGATGGGCTTGTCCATGATAGTGGACAGCCCGCAAAGATCCGCCAAAGTTTTGAACCGTTCCATCTGTTTATCCGGATCGGTGATGCCTTTGATTCTGGCCACATATACCAGGTAATCATATACCAGCATATTGTGGTACAAAGGCGCTGATTCCGGCAGATATCCCATAAGGGACTTGATGCGCAGGGTGTCTTTGGGCATGTCAAGGTTTTTTACTGAGATCCGGCCGGATGTGGGCTTGAAATATCCGGTGAGCATGCGCAGGGTCGTGGTTTTTCCGGCTCCGTTGGGACCAAGCAGTCCCAGAATTTCTCCGGGCTGAACCGACAGGCTGATATGGTCCACCGCGCAAAAATCATTGTAATACTTGGTCAGATCTTGAACGTCTATCAATGCATCCTCCTTATGGGTCAATCATATATATGAAAGTTTTAAGTATTAAGTGTTAAGTTGTAAGCTGATACCTGACGGCTGGCTGCTTTTACTTTCATCATTGGTTGTGGTCTCTCGGTCATGATTGTTATTAAAAGTCTTCCAGAACCTGGCTTTTTTTTAAAAATTCATGGAGATCTTCTGTTGTTTTGCGGGCCGCGTGGACCGCTTTGGCCAGGTGTCGGCAGAAGGGGTCATCTTTGCCCAGGGTTTTGGCCACAGAACGGTAAACCTGCTCTCCTTTTTCAAAGTGTGCCATGACTTCTGCCGCCAGCTTCTTGCGTTGGGCATGTCGGATTTTTTCACTGTGAATAACAGACTCCAGTTTTTTCACTGCATATTCCACCAGGGCATCTCTTGGCATATCATAGCTCTGGGAGATGCTGCTCAATGCATCGATGGTTCTGCGGCTCATGACAAAGGTTTTCTGTCTTCGGGGGATTTTTTTGAATTGTGGCAGGCGTATGGTTCGGGCCAGATCTTCCAGGGCGTCCACATCCTCGATGATATGATCGAACAGGGATTTTTGTTTGATACCCATGTGGATTGCCACCAGGCCTATAGCGTCTATGGCTTTCTGGGACAATTTAAAGGTCGCCCTGACAGATTGCCTTCCCCGTAAATCGAACATGGGAGAACCGGAAAAAGTATCCATAGACTGTGGCATATATGCTCTCTTATTGACTATGATGTATAGTCATATTATTAAATATTTATATTCATAAAAGTAATGAAAACTTATTGTGTTTAAAACTGTACAATAAATTTATTGGCGGATCAACCACAAATTGTAATTATGACCAAAATGTAATTTACAAGAACAGATGGACCGGGAAAATCATAACCAGACACAAACATATGCCGGACACCAGAAAAACCGTCTCTTTTCCGCCTGTTTTAAAAACAGGATCGGTTCTGTCTTCGCTGTAACAGCGGGCATCCATGGCAAGGCACAGGCTGTCTGCCGCCAGAAAGGTTTTTTTGAGCAAAGGAAGGACCAGATATCGGATTCGGCGGACTGGATTTTTATTAAGATTGCCGCACCTGGCATTCACTGCATCTGACACCTGCCGGCCCTGGGTAAGGATCAGGGGCAGAAATCGTAAAAACAGGCTGATCATGATTGCCACCCGTTTTTCCGGAACAAAAGGGACGGGTTTTAAAAACCACTGGGCAGCACTTTTCAGATCTGCGGGCCGGGTGGTTGCAGAAAAGAGCAGCCCTGTCATCATGACCAGAAAAAACCGCATGGCCACAAGGGTCCCCTGGGTCATGCCTTCCCGGGTGACAACAATGCCCCAAAAGCCAAAAGCCGGGGTGCCGGGCACGGTCAGGCTTCTGACGGCAAACATGACGGCCAGCAGCACAATGAACCATTTTAACTGGCCCACAAGGTGCACAAAGGAGATACCTGTGGCGTAAACCAGCCAGAACAGGACCAGAAAACAGACAAAACAACCGGCAAATCCGGATTTTAAAAGGGCCAGGCTTACCATGCAGACAAGGACTGCCTTGTACCGGACATCCAGGCGGTGCAGCGCAGTGTTGCCTGAACGAAAAGAGAAAATGTTCATGTCTGCCATGGGGGTGAGTTGTATCCCATACGGGAAAAACAGGGTTCTTTTATACCATGAGCTGCCAGATATCTTAGCAGGTCCGGGGGGGTGCCGTCCCGGACCAGACGGCCGTGGCGGTCCATGATAAGCATCCGGGTGGCCCGGGTGATAACCTCTTCCACGTCATGGGTGGCCATGATGATGGTCTGTCCTTCCTGGTTCAATTGACATATGGTTTTGATCAAAGACATGGATGACGGATGATCCAGGTTGGCAAAAGGCTCATCCAGCACAATGATTTCAGGATCCATGACCAGGATGCCGGCAATGGCCAGGCGCCGTTTTTCCCCGCCGGACAGGGAGGCGGGATTCCGGTCTTTCAGGTGAAACAGGTCCAGTTGTTCCAATGTCCGTGTCACTTTTTTCTGGATCACGGGCCGGGACATTTTCAGATTTTCCGGGCCGAATGCCACTTCATCATATACGGTGTCCCCCACAATCTGGGTGTCAGCATCCTGGAAAACCATGCCCACGGCTTTGCGGGTTTTGGTGATGTCTGATGTCACCGGCCTGCCGTACAGCCGGACATCCCCTGATAAAGGCAGGAGCAGGGCATTGAGGTGCCGGATCAAAGTGGTTTTCCCGCACCCGTTGGGACCGGCCAGCAGGATAAATTCATTTGGGAAAACCTGGAAGCATACATCGTGTATGCCCCCGCCGGAAGGGAACTGGTGGGTCAAATGGTTTATTTCCAGAATCGGTGGGTTCATACTATATCTTGACAAAATGCCGGATTTTTCCGGCAATGACGGTACCGGCAGCAATTTTCAAAACATCACCCGGAAGAAAAGGCACCATGCCGGCTGCCACAGCCTTGCCCCAGGACAGGGAAAAGGCAATCTTCAGCCATGGTACGCCGGCAGCATACACGATCACAGAGCCTGCAATCATGGCAAGGATATCACTGCTTGGCTTTTCCCCCAAAGTTCTGGATATGACACCGGTGACCAGAACCGCCGGCAGATATCCCAGAAGGTATCCTCCGGTGGGGCCGAACAATTTGCCGATACCTGAGGTGCCCCCGGCAAACACCGGCAGACCTGCCAG
>JAWOEP010000338.1:0-7940 GCA_046482705.1 Desulfotignum sp. | reverse complement strand
TCCAGCAGTGAAATCTGCCGAACTTCGGTGAGATCCCGGATATCTTCCTTGATGACGCGGTCAAAGCGATCCCGGCGCCATCTCCTGGCTTCACGAATATCTCCGTCCAGAAAGGGTTCCGGGAATCCGCCCACGGTCATCAACCGGTCAAAAGCCTCTCTGGCGGTCATTTTTTCCGGGAATTCATCCAGACCGAACGGATGCAGGCGCCAGTAATGGTATCGGCCCAGGAGGGAATCACCACCCTGGCGGTAGACATCCAGCCGGGCGGACCCGGTGACCAGAAACCGGGTCCGGTCCTTCCAGGTATCGTAAATCCCTTTGATCCAGTTTTTCCAGTCCCGGTATTTGTGGAGTTCATCCAGTACGATCAGGCTGTCGTCCCGGTGCCACTTTTCAGCCAGCAGGTCCTGGCGGTCCCGGCCATAATCCCAGTTGAAGTATCTTCCGGTAAACCCGGCCGTGTCAAGGATGTGCTGGGCCAGGAAGGTTTTTCCCACCTGGCGGGGGCCGCCGATGAATACCATTTTCCGGTTCAGGTCCTGCAGGATATGATCATGGATGTATCGCATATGGCTATTTTAACCGTTATTCCAAAACAGTCAAGGCTATTTTGGAATAGCGGTTAAAACAGCCGGGAAGGAAATCATCCATTCATTTTCAAAGTTTGAAATTGTGCTGATTACACCTGAAATTATCGACAGAGCCATTGATTGCCAGATCATTAACCGGTTATCCTTTTGGGATGCTTTGATCATGTCTGCTGCTGAAAGTGCCCATTGTGAAACCATTTGGACCGAAGATTTAAACGATGGCCAGATAATCCAGGGTATCAGGATAGAAAATCCCCTGAATCCCTGAAAAAGGATCATCCCTGTGATATCACCCTGTTCCAGAAACAGCCTGACAAAGGATTCTTCAGAAATGGATACCCTGGCGGCACAGGGCAGTTTTTCAAGGCAATCCAGATGCCGTCGTAGCCTTATTGTATGAATCATGAAAACATCGACCAAAAAATATTTGTCAAATGCCTGTCCGTGTTGTTGTTCTCAAGATGAATCCATGATAATCTTAAAATATGGGCAGAATACTTGAATTGTTGAAGAATTGTCAGGTATGGAAAATGCTGTTTTGCTTGAAAATTATCCGAATTTCAACAAAGGGCCATGTGTGCTTGTCCTTCAGTATGATAAAGAAAATCAACCTGTTCATGCTGTATGGGGTATAGCCAGCGGCACAAAAAAACCAGCAGTACTTGTCACGGCATACAGGCCTGACCCAGATAAATGGAGTGAGGATTTTAGGAGTAGAAAATGATGAAAACCAGGAAACAAAAAAAACTGGTTCATGAAGGGAGCTATGTCGCTGAAATCGATGTTGAATATATTTATACAGACACTGGTTGGTCACCTTATATCTCCCTGCAGGATGCTTATAAAATGGACGATGTGCGGGATGCTCTTCGAAAAGGTGATGTTGTGAGGGCAGCAAGTCTTGCCCGCGTTTACAAGTTAACACCTGTTGCGGTTTAGATTGATATCCTCTTTTCCCGGAGAAGTTCTTTGTCCTGCTGCATGATTTTTTCTGCTTCAGTCTATGGGGTATAGCCAAGGGCACAAAAAGACCAGCAGTATTTGTCACGGCATACAGGCCTGATCCAGATAAATGGAGTGAGGATTTCAGGATTAGAAAATGATGATGCTGTCGATCACCACTGTTTGCCGTGAACAGATTTTTTTCTGTACAGATCATCTGTTTTCTGTCAGAAATCAGTCTGATTTGAAAAATGGATGGGTTTGGAAATGAGATTACCACCATTGCCCTGTATGACGGTGAATCCATCAAGTATTATGTCCAGGGCCGGAACCTGGATGCGTTCATGGATGATATTGAAAAATACAGCGTGATCGTCACCTACAACGGCAAAACATTTGATGTGCCCTTTATCGAGAAGTATTTCGGCATCCGGATGAACCATGCGCACATCGATTTGCGGTATGTCCTGAAAAGCCTGGGTTACAGCGGCGGACTGAAGCGGTGCGAAAAGGCCCTGGGGTTGGATCGGAAGGATACGCCCTTCAGCCGAATCCATGCCCTGCCGGTGCCCAAAATTCCGGACATACCGTTCAAACCGGATCTTTCTATCATAGAGAGGCTCAGGCAAAAATTCCCGTTTTTTTGAGTGGTGTGTGACTTACCCCCGAATTTGATTCAACACTTTCGGCAGTGCTTCCACCAGGTATAAAGGCACTGAAACACATCTACCGGCACAGCCGGTACAATCATCAAAAGTCGGCAGAAACGACCCATGTCCCTGCGGCAGCGGGAAAAAATATAAAAAATGCTGTTTTTTAAAAGCCGGCTCCGGCAAAATAGGAGGAAAATGGCTTAAGGAGTCTGCTGTGAATGATTTCAATGTGTTTATGGATGAACTGCCCCTGTGGTCGGCACCGTTCGGCCTGAAGCTGCTGGATATGCTGCGTTTCAGAAAGCATGTCACGGTGCTGGATATCGGGTGCGGGGAAGGGTTTCCCATCATCGAGATCGCATCCAGGTTCGGGGAAACCAGCCGGTGCATCGGGCTGGACCCGCTGGCAGGACCATTGAAACGGCTGTCCTTTAAAAAACAGGTGTACGGCCTGCCCGGGGTTTATGCTGTGCAGGGGGTTGCGGAGTCGCTGCCTTTTGCGGACCGGTCGGTGGACCTGGTGGTGTCCAACAACGGCACCAATAATGTGGCGGATGTTCACAAGACTTTCATGGAGTGCCGCAGGATTATGAAGCCGGGGGGCCAGCTGGTGATTGCCGTGAATACCGAGCAGACCATGACCGAGTTCTACCAATTGTTTGAAGCGGTTCTTCTGGAGCAGGGCCTGGCTGAATCCATGGGACAAATAAAAGACCAGATCCGCAGAAAACGGCTTTCCAGAAAGGAGCTGGAATCTGTGCTGCACACCTGTGGATTTGGGGTCCGGCAGGTGATCAAGGACCGGTTTTCCATGCGGTTTGTTGACGGCACAACTTTGTTTCAGCATTATCTGATCCGGAATTTTTTTCTGGATGGCTGGAAAAGTCTGGTGCCACCGGACAGGCAGGAGGAAATCTTTGCCCGGATCGAAGCACGCCTGAACAAGACGGCAGGTGAGAAAGGCCATGTCAGCCTGACCATCCCGTATATGGTTCTGGACGGGTTCCCGGTTTTCTGATAAAAAGGCACAAAGCAGTATGCAACCATATTTTTTTCAGGAATATTGATCCATGATGCAGCTGGGTACGTGGTTTACTTTTTTTGTGATGATGACAGCCATTGCCTACACCCCGGGGCCCATGACCATGTTTGCCATGTCCTCCAGTGTAAAACATGGCTTATACCGGACTTTGCCGGGTATTTTCGGGGGTTCGGCAGCCTATATGATTCAGATGGTCGTGGTGTATCTGGGGCTCGGGGTGATTGTCCAGAACTCCACGGTTGTATTCAACATTATTAAATGGGTGGGGGTCATCTACCTGATCCTGCTGGGGGTCAAGAACTGGCGGCAGTCTGTCCAGAATATGGAGATGACCCATACCGGCCTGCCCGTCTCCCCGGTCAAGCAGTTTTCTCTGGGGTGTGCTACGGGCATGTCCAACCCGAAATCCATTCTGGTGTTCACTGTTCTGTTTCCCCAGTTTATCCATCCGGATCATTACACCGCCCATTTTGCTGTTCTGGCAGCCAGTTTCTTCGTCATCCAGGGCAGCAGCGCTCTGGCCTATGCCCTGTTCGGCGCCCGGGTGTTCAAGTGGCTGCGGCAGCGGAACCTGGCCCATGTCCAGAACCGGGTCACGGCGGTGATTCTTTTTTGTGCCGGCGGGATACTGGCGGTGAGTAAAAAGTAGGCGGCCGCTGCCCGGAATACAGGACATGCCGTTCACACCGGACCGGCCGACCATAGAGAGGTTCAGACAGAGATATCAATGGTAAGGAGATCGTTCCAATGAAATTTGTCATCGCACAGATGCTGCACGAGTCCCATACCTTTATTCCGCAGTTGACCACTCTGGGGGATTTTAATCCCCTGGGGGGCGGTGCGCCGTTTGAGGGGGAAAATGCAGTGGCTGCCCTGCGGGGGAGAAACAGCGGTGCCACCGCATTTCTCGACCTTGCGGAAAGCACCGGCGCAGACGCTGTCGTGCCCATTGCCGGTCAGGCCTTGCCGTCAGGGCCTGTGGAAGATGCTGCATTTGAATATTTTTGTGAAAAAATTACTGCTGCTGTCAAAAAAGGGTGTGATGCCGTGCTGCTTGATCTGCACGGGGCCATGGCAACACCTGGTTATCCGGATGCAGAAGGAGAACTGCTGTACCGCATCCGCAGTATCGCCCCCGAAATTCCCATTGCCCTGGCACTCGATTTTCACTGCATCATCACACCGAAAATGGTCGATCATGCAACGGTGGTCTCAATTTACCGGACCACGCCCCATATTGATATGTATGAAACAGGGCAGCGTGCCGGACGGATACTGCTCAACCATCTCAGGGGGAAGTGTGAGGCGGTCACGGTTGCAAGGCGGATTCCCCTGATGGCAAGCCTGGAAAATATGGGGAACGGCACACCACCGATGAAACAGTTGATCGAGATGCTGCAGCAGATGGAAGCAGACCATTCGGAGATCCTCTGCGCCGGTCTGTCAGGCGGACATCCTTTTTCAGACATTGCACCGGGCGGTATGACCGCTGTACTGGTTACAGACAACAATCCTGAAAAAGGGGCCGCAGCAGCTGAGAAACTGCTGAAAACAGCATGGGACAGCCGCAATGATCTGATCTATCAGATAGAACCCATCCGGAAGTCACTGAAATATGCCAAAAGTCTGGATGAGGGACCGGTCATCATGGCGGATTCGGGTGACATCCCTTCATCCGGTGGATACGGCGCCGACATGACGGTTCTCAAAGAGGCTATAGCCATGGGTTTTGCGGATATGGCAGTGGGACCAGTCTTTGACCCGGCATCTGCCCGGACCATGTTCGCGGCCGGGGTCGGCAGCGAGATGACACTGGCACTCGGGGGGAAAACACAGGTGCCGCTCCTCAACTATGTGAGCGAACCCATGCAGATCAGCGGGATAGTAAAGGCGGTTTCCGATGAACCGATCACCCTGACCGGACCCATGCTCAAAGGGCTGACCATCTCCCTGGGCCGCATGGCCGTTCTATCCACAGGATCCATGGAGATTATGGTGACGGAAAAAAGAGGGGAAGCCATCGATCTTGGCATCCTGACACATATGGGCATCAACCCGGCAGAAAAAAAATATATGCTGATCAAATCCAGGCAGCATTTCCGGGCTGCGTTCGGTCCCATTGCCAGACACATGTTATGGGTCTGCGGTCCGGGTCCAACCTGTTCCGATGTGACCGGATTTCCATTTGCGCATATTGAAAGACCCGTGTTCCCCCTGGACAAAGATGTCCGGTATCATCTGGACAGGCTCGGAAAATGGTAAGATTTTCTGCTCTTTTTGGCCTGGTAGGCAGTGCATTGTTAACAGCAGGATGGAGGAGATATGGTGCAGCAGTCTTTTATGCCGTTTTTTGCACCCTTTGGGTGGCTTGCCGTGATGTTGCTGACTGGCGTAATTCTCAGGGCAAAGGTTGGCTTTTTCCAGCGGTTTTTATTTCCGGCAGCCATTATCGGCGGACTGGTCGGCTTTGTCGTTAAAAGTGCCGGATGGTGTGACATCCCCCATGAGACCTTTGTCAGCTTTGCTGTCCACCTGTTCACCATCAGTTTTATTTCCATCGGATTGACCGGAACCGATGAGGCGGCAGCCAGCCACAGCGGTTCGATGCGCAAAAGTATTGTCCGGGGCATGCTCTGGATGGCCTGTGTTTACGTTGCCATGATTGCGATCCAGGGCCTTGTCGGCGGGTCTGCCATCTATCTGTCCAACCGCATCACCGGCAACCCGATATGGCCCGGGCTGGGCATGCTGGTCGGAACCGGCTTTGCCCAGGGGCCTGGACAAACCGTTGCACTGGCCGCTGTCTGGGAAAACTCCTTTCACATAAAGGATGCTGTCTCCATCGGACTCTGCTTTACTGCAATCGGTTTTTTCATTGCCAGTCTGGTGGGGGTGCCCCTGGCCAACTGGGGGGTCCGCAAAGGACTGACCACAACAAAGTCCGGAGCGCTTTCCAGTGATATCCTGAAAGGGCTGCATCCCAGGACGAAAGGAGATCCCGCAGGAAAACTGACCACCCACTCCAGCAACGCCGACGGCCTTGCCTTTCAACTGTCCATTGTCCTGGCTGTCTATATACTGACCTATTTTGAATGTCAGCTCATGGAATCACTGCTGCCGGAAGCGGTCAAGGCCCTGGCATTCGGGTTGATGTTCCTGTGGGGAATGTTCACTGCCATCATCATCCGCTGGCTCCTGGGGAAAATGGGTCTGACAGATTATATCGATAACAATATTCAGCGGCGGATAACCGGCGTTTCAGTGGATTTCATGATTATCGCAACGCTGACCGGTGTCAAGGTCACTGCCATCTGGGGGAACATTATCCCGATCCTGCTGGTGTCTTTGACTGCCGGCCTGGTTACCTTCAGTTTTATCCTCTATTTCGGGCGGAGAATGGAGGAGTACGGGTTTGAGCGGATGCTGGCCATCTTCGGCACTGCCACCGGCACCGGTGCCAGCGGGCTGATGCTGCTCAGGATCGTGGATCCGGATTTCAAATCCCCGGCCGCAGCCGAACTGGGGTTATATAATGCGTTCGCCCTGGTGCTGCTGCCCCTTACCCTGGTGATCTTTCCGCTGCCGCAGATGAATGTTCTTGTCCTGTTTGCCGTGCTGACAGGGTATGCGCTGGCAGCTGTGGCCGGGCTGAAACTGTTCGGGTTCTGGAAGGCAAGGAACTGGTAATTGACCATCCCGTACATCGTTCTGGGCGGGGTTACCGGTTTCCGGCCGAAAGACAATTACAAGTGGCATTGTATTCTGCCATGTGGAGGGTAACTTTTGCTGTCTCCTGAACTTCCTTTTTATAATGAACCGGAGGGCCGTGGCCTGCCTGCAGGTATCCCCTGTGTGATCGACAGCCATGTGCATGTTTTTCCTGATGCGGTGTTCGGCGCGGTGCGAAAC
The DNA here is from genome assembly GCA_046482705.1 of Desulfotignum sp. GTDB lineage: Bacteria > Desulfobacterota > Desulfobacteria > Desulfobacterales > Desulfobacteraceae > Desulfotignum. The sequence goes on along the minus strand of JAWOEP010000338.1, from coordinate 801 downwards.
TGGTTTGACGCCCATGCCTGGCGGATCCGTTACCGGGACACCAGTGACAACCTGATCCGGTTTCTGCTGGATCGGGGTGTGGCCCATGTGATCGCGCTGCAGTATGCCCATAAGCCCGGGATCGCCCGGGAACTCAACGATTACATGGCAGGTCTGTGCCGGATGTTTCAGGGGCGGGTGACCGGCATGGCCACGGTGTTTCCCGGAGAGGCAGGGGCGGCGGATATCCTGACACAGGCATTTGACCGGGGCCTGGGGGGTGTGAAGCTGCATCTCCATGTCCAGTGTTTTGACATGGACAGTCCGCACATGGATGAGATCTGCGCAGTGTGCGCAGCCCATGGCAAAGCCATGGTGGTGCATGCCGGCCGGGAGCCCAAAAGTGAACACTACCGGTGCGACCCGTACAAGCTGTGCCGGGCGGACAAGGTGGCAGGGGTTCTCACCCGGTTTCCGGACCTCAAATTCTGCGTACCCCACCTGGGGTTTGATGAGATATCCGCCTATCAGTCCCTGATGGCGGTCCATGAGAACCTGTGGCTGGATACGGCCATGGTGCTCACCGATTATTTTCCCGCCCATACCCGGCCGGATCTCCGGGGGTTTCCCCTGGACCGGGTCATGTACGGCTCGGATTTTCCCAACATTCCCTATGCCTGGGACCGGGAAATCAAATGGCTGGCCAATGCCGGGTTTTCTGAATCAGAACTGGCCGGACTCACCTGGCGGAATGCCCGGCGGTTTTTCAACATTCCTTTTTCACAGCAGTGATACCCGGGTGCCTGAAAAAAAGGCGGCCGG
>JAWOEP010000325.1:0-5481 GCA_046482705.1 Desulfotignum sp. | reverse complement strand
CTGCTGACCGTGGGGGACGGGCTGGTATCCCAGATCCCGGCCCTGCTGATATCAGCCGCTGCCGGCCTGCTGGTTTCCCGGGCCGGTTCCGATTCCAGAATGGGCAAACAGTTTGCAGCCCAGCTTTTGGCAAGCTCCACCCCGGTATTCATTGGTGCGGTGATCATTTTCTCCATGGGGCTGATCCCCGGGCTTCCTGCCGTACCTTTCATGACCCTGGGACTGGTCATGGGAACCCTGGCCTGGTATTTTCTCCGGGCAGATGAAAAAGAGGAACAGGATGCCCTGATAGAGGCGGAAGCGGCTGCTGCAGCAGAAGAAGAGGGCACAGGACAGCCCGAAGATGTGGACCACCTGCTCACCCTGGACACCATTGAACTGGAAGTGGGGTACGGGCTGATTCCTCTGGTGGATAAACAGCAGGACGGCACCCTTCTGGGAAGAATCCGGGCCATCCGGCGCCAGTTTGCCACGGAAATGGGCATTATCATCCCTCCCATTCATATCCGGGACAATCTCAATCTGAATCCTGCCCAGTACCGGCTGATGATCAAAGGGGTTGAGGCGGCCGCCACCGAACTTATGCCCAACCATCTGCTGGCCATGGATCCCGGCGGGGCTGCACAGAAAATAGACGGCATTGAAACCATTGAACCCGCCTTCGGGCTGCCTGCTTTCTGGATTCCGGTGGACAAAGAAGAAGAAGCCAAATTCGCCGGATATACCGTGGTGGACAATTCCACGGTCATTGCCACCCATCTGACCGAAATCATCCGAAACAATGCCCATGAACTGCTGGGCCGCCAGGATGTGCAGCATCTTCTGGACAACCTGGCCAAGACAAACCCCAAAGCAGTGGAGGAACTGGTTCCCAACCTGTTATCTGTGGGTGCCATCCAGAAAGTGCTCCAGAACCTTTTGCGGGAAAGAATATCCATACGGGACCTGCTCACCATTGTGGAGACCCTGGCGGATTTTGCGCCCATGAGCAAGGATCCGGACCTGCTCACAGAATATGTGCGCCAGCGTATCGCAAGATCCATGATTGTCCCCTATATGTCCGAAGGCAAAGTGCTCCAGGTGCTTACCATTGACCGCCGGCTTGAAGAGATCCTCACCAAAAACATTAAACGCACGGAACACGGCACCTATCTGGCCCTGGATCCGGCAATGGCCCAGGAAATTGTCCAGGCAGTGACAAAAGAAGTGGAAAAGCAGCTGGCCGTAAACACCCAGCCGGTTATCATGACCACCCCGGGTCTGCGCCGGCATTTCAGGAAATTGATTGAGCCTTCTCTTCCAACGCTTTTTGTGATATCCCATGCCGAGATAGCCGATGACATCAACCTGAAAGCCAGTGGAAAAGTGAGTCTGAAAAATGAATAAGCGCATTTTTAAAGCCGCCAATATTCAGGAAGCCATCGCCACTATCAAGCAGGAACTGGGCCCGGAAGCCATGATCCTGTCCACCAGAAAAATTCCCAGAAAACCCCGTGATCCCTATGGACGCGACATGGTGGAAGTGGAAGCCGGCATTCGGCCGGAACAAAACAATATATCAAACGACGGGGACCTGCTGGCATCCGTGAAAGCGGATATTGCCGAAATAAAGGATATGGTTGCCATTGCCGGCATGGGTTCGGGCATGCACAATGTGCTGTGCCGGCAGTTTGAATCCGTAGGCGTGCTGGCCGCATTTCTGCGGTCCGGGGTCAGTGAGAAACTGGCCTGCGCATTGATTGAAAAAGCAGCAGCCGGCATGGCTGATGATCTGGGGCCTGAAGAACGCATCAGGCGCCTGAAGCAGAATGTCATGCACCAGTGTTTGAACCATGTGTCGGTAAAGGATTATTTCCGGCGTACCAATATATCGGGCCTTCCCCATGTGGCCGCTTTTGTGGGGCCCACCGGTGTGGGAAAAACCACCACCATTGCCAAGCTGGCTGCCATGCTGCGGTTCAAGCGCAAAATGCGGGTGGGACTGGTTTCTGTGGACAATTACCGGGTAGGGGCATTTGAACAGCTCAAGGCCTATGCCGGCATCATGGGGCTTTTTTGCGTGCCGGCCTTCAGCGCAGGGGATCTGGCCTGTGCCCTGGACCGGATGAAATCCATGGATATGATACTTATTGATACAGCCGGCCACAGCCATTATGACAAAGAAAAGATCAATGAGATTCTGGCATTGATGAAAGCGGATTTTGGCATTTCCGTGCATTTAACCTTGAGTGTTACTGCAGAATCCATTACTATGAAAGAAGCAGCACAGGCTTTTTCAGTGTTCAATCCTGAAACCTATGTGTTTACCAAAATTGATGAAGCAAAACGGTGCGGCAAGATCCTGGATCAGATCAATGACATGAATCTGCCGGTTTCCCTGATCACCAACGGCCAGAAAGTGCCCGAGGATTTAATTGTACCGGACAGACAGACCCTGGTGAAAACCATTCTGGGCAAAAATTCCAAAGGAGAGGTGTAAGGGTGGATCAGGCAAAAGGGCTCAGGGATATTGCAAAAACCGATGTACTGGCAAGGAGAAAAACGCGTATGCCATCCCGTGAAAAACAGTTCCCCAGGGTCATTGCCGTGACATCGGGCAAAGGCGGTGTGGGCAAGACAAATATCGTGGGAAATCTGGCGGTGGCCATGAGCAAAAAAGGCTTGCAGGTGGTGATCATCGATGCAGATGTGGGCCTGGCCAATATTGATATTGTTTTCAACCTGCGGCCGGAATACACCCTGCGCCATGTGATCTCCGGGGAGAAAACCCTGGAAGAGATAATGATTACCACCCGGCACGGGATCCGCATCATTCCCGGGGGATCCGGGTTTGCCAACCTGACCCGGTTGGATGAAGGACAGAAATTGACCCTGCTGGGGGAATTTGAATCTTTGGCAGACCAGGCGGATATCATCCTGGTGGACACCGGGGCGGGCATTTCTTCCAATGTTTTGTATTTCAATGCCGCATCTGATGAATGTATTGTCATTGCCACCACTGAACCCACCTCTATTACAGATGCCTATGCCATGATGAAAGTGATGTCCAAAGAATATAAGACCCGGTATTTTAAATTGATTGTCAACATGACAGAATCTGAAAAAGATGCCAAACGGGTGTTCGGGTCTTTGGGCAATGCCCTTGATAAATTTTTAAAAGATGTGGTACTCACCTATCTGGGCCATATTCCCTTTGACAGACGGCTGCAGAAAGCGGTGCAGAAGCGCAGCCTTATTCTGGATGAAGCCCCGGACGCTGCTGCGGCAAAATCTCTGGAAACCATTGCTTCCGCCATTTTACATCAGGAAAAATCCGACCATACCCGGGGAAATCTGACCTTTTTTATGAACAAGGTGTTTCAGACAGCCACATGATCGGATGGTTTATGGGGTTATGAAAAAAAAACGATCCGAAGCAGAAAGAAAACACCATGCATGGCGCCAGAAAACCATTGTTGAACATGCTTTTCTGGTAAAGCAGATTGCAGCAAGGTTTGCGGTGCGCCTGCCTGCCAGCGTGATGTTTGACGAATTGGTGTCAGCCGGTTCCCTGGGCCTGATCGATGCGGTGGACAAGTTTGATCCCTCCAGACATGTGAGCCTTAAAACCTATGCCCGGTACCGGATAAAAGGGGCAATTCTGGATGAACTCAGAAGCCGGGATACCTGTTCCCGGTCCATGCGCAAAAAGATCCAGGACATCAGCCGGGCAGTAAAAGAAGTTGAGGATAAAAAAGGGGCCTCTGCAACGGACCAGGAAGTGGCCGATGCACTGCAGGTGGATCTCGGGACCTATCAGGACATGCTCACCGATATTCACGGCGCTGCCGTGCTGAACCTGGATGATTTCATTAAAACAAAAAAAAATGAGGTCTATTCCCAGACCCGCTTTCAGTCCGGTCTCAAGGAAAAAGACACCCCTGCCGATCATTTTGACAGGGCTGAGCTAACCCGGGTGCTGGCCCGAACCATTGAATCTTTGAGCAAAAAAGAACAGATGGTGGTGTCATTGTATTATTATGATGAACTGACACTCAAGGAAATCGGAGAGGTGCTTTCCCTGACTGAATCGCGTATATGTCAGATTCATACAGCCGTTCTGGTGAAACTGCGGGCAAGGCTCCAGGATTATTGAGCTGAAAAAATAAAAAAAAACACAGGGCAAAGAGGTGGCTGATGGCAGATCCCAATCAAGACCAGGACGATCTTGTATCCCAGGATGATATTGATAAACTTCTGGCATCCTCTTCCATTGAAGAAGCCGAAGAAAGCCTGGAAACCGTGGATATATCCTCTGAAAGCGATGACATGGGGGAGTTGTCCCAGGATGACATTGACAGGCTGCTGAACAGCGGTTCTGAAGATACACCGGACGATGCCCGGGAGGATACGGACGATGATCTCGGGGAATTGTCCCAAACCGATATTGACAGCCTCATGGGCGGCAATTCCGGTAATCCGGCAGATGAGGATCCTGAAGAAAATGACCGCCAGGATGGTGATTTGGAAAATGATGCCCCGGCTGCTGCTGCTGCTGCTGCTGCTGATGATGATGATGATGACGAAGATGAAATCGAACTCATTGACCAGTCAGATATTGACCGGTTGATGACCCAGGCCGGGGATCAGGAAGTGCCGTTGGAATCTGCAGCACCCTTAGACACCCCGGAATCCGAAAATGCCCAGGGACCCCCAGTCCAGGACGATTTTGTCATTTCTCCCGACCAGGCAGCAGATCCTGCTGACTGTCTGATTACCCAGGATACACTGGATACCCTGATCCAAAATGCCCCTGAAACAGATCTGGATGCAGTGCCTCTGGATGAACCGGCACCTGAAATAAACCAGACTGATGTGACCCAGGAAGATATTGATGCATTGCTCCAGGATCCGGATGAAGAAACTGAGGAAGCTGAGAAAACTGAGGTGGCTGAGGAGACTGTAAATGCTGAAGAAGAAAAAGAGGAAGAAAAAAATGATGTGGTTGATTTGGAAGATGAAGATGATCTTCTGATATCCCAGGATGATATCGACACCCTGCTCATGACCGATGACCAGGAGGATGAAGACATTCTGGAAGATGTTCTGGGAAAAGATTTTGAAGATATGCTGGATGATGAATCTGCTGATGAATACAACCGGGACAATGATGAAGATCAGGATGGGCCGGACAACGATCAGGTGGTACTGGAGCCGTCCGATGCAACAGAAACCACGGGCATATCCGACAAGCCTTCAGGTACCGGCAGAAAATGGTACAGGTCAAAACTGCTGCTTGCAGCTGCATCTGTTTTACTTGTACTGGCCATTACAGTACCTGCGGCATATTTTTTGTTTTTTCCCCGAAATGCTCGTCAGCGTCTACGACGAATGTACGCCGCCTTGGGGGCGGTCCTCGCCGTTTTGCTGGTCGTTGTGGTCTCCGGCCCCTTTGAGAACGATGATCAAAGCTCCCCCGAAGCGGAGGACATCAGCTCTGTT
>JAWOEP010000424.1:0-4691 GCA_046482705.1 Desulfotignum sp. | reverse complement strand
TTTTTTTTCCTGTTATCCGGCCCGCTGGAACCTGTGTGCCCGGTATTCTGAACAGCAGGTTGTGGTCATATCCGCCCAGATTCGGCTCAATTTGGCCGGGCGGTCTTTGTTTACTGCCGGAGCAATTGTTTTCTTGCTCCGGTAATACATTCTGCCAAAATGATCGATAGAATAGAACAAAAGTCCGGGGGTTGTCAATCAAAAACCGGGTCCCCTGAAGTATTGACCATACGCCGGATCAGTTGCGCACAGCTTTGACGCCACGTAAGCCAGGGCATGGCATCGGATCTGGGATGCCGGTCCCGGCGGTACAGGTCCAGCCAGCGGGTGATCCCGCGGGCCAGATCTTCGGGCGTATCGCCCAGGAAATAAAATGCGTGGTTGCCTGCCACCTCCCTAAATACCGGGATATCCCTTGCAATGATGGGCAGGGCGTGCTGGGCTGCCTCGATCAGGGGCAGGCCGAATCCTTCTGCTTCGCTGGCGGCTATCAGGCAGTCGGCAGCGGCATACACCTGTTCCAGGTACTGGTCGCTGATGCCCTCCAGCCAGAACAGGCGTTTTTCCATTTCCGGATGATTGGTCAGGGTATTGACGATCCCGGGGATGGTCCGTCGTTCGGCATCCGGCAGGTGGGTCCACCCCTGTCGGCCCGCGATGACCAGGTGAACATCCGCCCCTGCGGCCCAGAGCCGGTCGAATGCGGCCAGGACCTGGAGGTGGCCTTTTCTGGGCTCCAAGGTCCCCACCATGAGAAAACAATGCGTGGCACCGATGGTGTCCAATACCTGCCGGGCGTTTTTAGGCCGTCCCGTGGTGGGAAACGAGGCGTCCAGGTCCGCCCCCAGGTGGAACCAGTGGATCTCGGGCATGGGCAGACAGGAAAATTCTGGGTCGGTTTCATACCACGCCAGCAGTTCGTGTGCCACGGCCCGGGAAATACACATCACTTTGTGTGAAATGCGGCAGACCGCGGACAACCAGCAATGAAAATGCCGGTCCGCTCCGGCCGGGAATTTGTCCGGCTTGAGCAGGGGCAGCAGGTCGAACACGGTAAACACCAGGGTCACCCCGGTTTGTCTGATCCGGTCGAACAAAGGGGTTTTTTGGGCCGCCACCAGGATGTCACCGGTGAGGTCCGGACAGAACAGCAGGTCCCCTGCCTGCATCTCCACCAGTTCGTCCCGGACCCGGGTAGTGGGGCAGTCCAGCAGTGCCATGGTGTATCTGCAGGCGGCCCGGTACTGCCAGGTGCCGTGTTCTTCCTTCAGGTAGACCGGTTCGGCCCGGTATCCCGGGGGAGGTGCCTGGATCAGGGCCATCACCAGGGAGCGGGACACCCGGTCGATGCCGGCCTTTAGATCCCTGCGGATGGTGGCGGACACATCGATGAACACCCGCTGTTTCGATACCGGGTCCGGCTGATTGGCGGCAATGGCCCGGGCCAGGTTTTCCAGGTATGCAGATGATCCAGGCAGGGTGTCCAGTGCTGCCAGGGATTTTACCAGATGCCGGGGACGGGTGCGCTCCCGGCGGTAAAAGGTTTCCATGGCCCGGGCACAGGCCCGGGCACAGGTATCTGGAAAGTGGCGGGCAGCAATGGTTTGCGCAGCCTTTTGGCCCAGACCCTCTTGCAGACCGGCATCTTGTTTCAGGGTTTCCAGGGCGGTGACCAGTTCTGCATCCGTAAAGGTATCGGGCAGCATCCAGACCGCATTCCGGGGAAGCTCGCTGTTGGCGCCATGGTCATTGACAATGACCGGAAGCCCGTAATTCATGCAGTCCAGTACTGCGGCAGAGGTTTCTCCCCGGGAGCGGGTGCGCAGCTGCACAGCGATCCCGGCCCTGCCCAGCCAGGTGATGAATTCTTCCGGCCTTACCCTGCCGGTGATGCGGATGCGCTCGCCTGCGCCGGACCGGCGGATGGTTTTTTTCAGGTCCCGACAGTATGTTCCCGGCCGGGGTTCCCCGACAAACACCAGATGACAATCCGGGTCCTGTGCCAGGCTGGAACCCAGCCAGGCGTTCAGCAGCCGGTGATTGCACTTGGTGGGGCCGAGCATGCCGAATGAGCAGACATAAAAACAGGGCTTTGCCCCATCGGAAAAAGAAGCCGCCGGTTCCGGGGGCTCACGCACCATGGGAATCTGTTCCCAGCATCGGTCATCCAGACCGGGGTACCAGGTGCGGGCCAGGGTTTTGGCATGGCAGGAATGCACGATAACGCCCGGGGCTTTTTCCACCAAAGGAAAACTGCACGGATAGTCGGGCAGGGATTCCGGTTCCAGAATGTGGCAGTGTTCCTGTAAGGCCTTGTATCCAAGGTCATGGAACAGGGCCCGGGCCAGGATATGGGCGTGGGGTGCCCGGGAATCTGCAAACCGGATGAAATGCCCCGTAAAAAAATCATGGAGACACACCACCCCGGGATGGGCCGCCATCAACTCGAGCATATAATAATGAAAAGATGAATTGCCCAAATGATAGAGTATCCGGTCATACCGGTCCCCGTTTTTCATGAACCACGCCGGGGTCCGGATACCGCAGTGGGACAAAATCCATTCATCCGCCACCTGGTCCTGGTCCGTCACCACATCCACTGTATAGTGCCGGGCCAGTGCCGGCAGCAGGGCCCTTGTGTAGTCCGCAATGCCGGTGGGGGCCGGCGGCAGGGGGGACACCACTGCCAGGGTCGGGGGCTCGTCGCCGGGATGGCCGGCACAGGAAGGCAAAACAGCCCGGGCCGTGAGAATCTCCAGCACCGCTTCGGGACCGGCATCCGCCGGGATGGTGCCGGCATCCACACACGGCAGGCCGGAATGGCGGCCGGGGAGAACCGTCACCACCACATCCGGAAAAAGGTCTGCCACAGCTGCCGTGTGCAGCAGGTGTGTCACCGGGGCGGGCCCGGGGGTCTGCCACACCCGGATATTTTGTCTGGGTATCCAGCGCTCCAGGCGGCGGCGCAGGGCCAAAACCGGGAGCACGGCATCTTCAGGCACGATTGCCATCACCTGAACCGGTTTTTCACATCCGGCCAGGGTGGCTGCCAGAGACAGCACCCGGCCGGAAACATCCTTGTAAAGATCCAGCACAATACGCATTATTGAAATTTTTTTTCCTTGTTTTTCACAGCCTGTTTCAGGTCTTTGAGAATCCTGCCGGCAGCCGGGGACAGCCGGTCGGCACCCGGCGGGATCTGGTCGGGGGGAAGCACAGCCGTGTCCGGCCGCAAGTGGCTGCGGCTGGTGAACAGTTTTTTGACGGCCCGCAGCGGCCGGGTAATACGCCAGGACAAGCTGGCATGGATGGCATCCAGTTCAGCCCTGGCCGTGTCCGCCTCATGTTGAAGCCGCCGGATTTGCCTGTGCAACTCTTTTTTGGCAATCATTGCACCCCCCTGAATATGTCAATGGTCTGGCGGGCGGTTTTTTCCCAGGAGAACTGCCCTGCCCGAACAAACCCCCTTTTTTTTAGGGAGAAGCGCAGCCCGGTATCATAAACCATGGTGTCGATAGCATGGGCCAGGCTGTCACTGCGGCAGGGATCGATGAGCAGGGCTGCATCCTTGACCACTTCGGGCATGCTGGCCGTGTTGGAACATATCACCGGACACCCGCAGGCCATGGCTTCCAGCAGGGGCAGGCCGAACCCCTCATACAGGCTGGGATACACCAGGGCGGCGGCACCTGTGTATACCGCTTTTAAATCCTGGTCCGGCACATGGCCGGTAAAAATGATCCTGTTTTTTTGCAGAAAAGTATCCATTTTTTCAAGCCACGCTTTGTCCCCCCAGCCGTGCCATCCCACCAGGACCAGGGGAATATCGGTTTTTGCCGCAGCCAGGGCGTCAATGAGCAGGGATATGTTTTTGCGGGGTTCAAGAGAGCTGACAAACAAAAGGTACTCATGGGGCAGGCCGTATTTTTCCTTCACGGTTTTTACCTGCGCGCTGCTGCACGGGGCAAACAAAGGATCAGGGGCCAGATGAACACTGCTCACCATGGATGCCGGCACCTTGAATTCATCGATGATCTCGTTGCGGATGAACTCGGAAATGGTGAGAATATGCCGGGCATATTTCAGCCGGGTTCTGATAAAATATTCGAACAGCCAGACCCGTTCTTTGGGGTGGGTGTGTTTGTACCGGCGCAAGGACAGGTCATACACGGAATACACCGTGGGCACGGCGGTGAGTTTTGCGGGGGTGAACGCGGTTTCGTGGTACAGAGTAATGCCGGATGCGCGGTTTTGGCAGATGCGGTTGAGGCTGTATTCATAGTGCATCCACCGGGCCGCCCTGAGGCCGAACACCAGCGGATCCGGCAGCCGTCTGGCCGATTGGGTCGCCTGCTGCCATTTTTGGGAATCCGCCAGGGGCGGCATGGCATCATACAGGCGGCTGCCGTCAAAATAGGCGGTGTCAGCCAGTTTCAGGCGATCCACTGCTGTGTACAGGTTGCGCAGGTACCGGGCGATACCGGTCAACAAACCGGTCATGGGGATGGCATCAATGAGTATTTTCATGGCACAATGTTATTCATGGAAATTGCACACGGCAAACCCCTCCTGCCGGCACAGGGTGTCGCGCTTTGCCTCTTCCAGGTCATGGCAGACCATCTCTTTTACCATATCGGCAAAACCGATACCGGGCTGCCATCCCAGTTTTTCATGTGCTTTTGCCGCATCCC
>JAWOEP010000217.1:0-10587 GCA_046482705.1 Desulfotignum sp. | reverse complement strand
GATACTGCCTGGGAAATGGATATCTTCGGTAAGATCCGACGGTCGCAACAGGCAGCCCTGGCAGACGTGGAAACCCGTCAGGAAGCCATGGCCGGAGTGCTTGTCAGTTTGCAGGCAGAAGTGGCTCTCAATTATCTGGAACTGCGCACCTTCCAGGAACGGCTGGTTGCGGCCCGGGGAAACCTGGAAGTACAAAAGGAAACCTATGAAATCAATGTGTCCCGGTTCAACGCCGGATTGATCGGAGAACTGGCAGTACATCAGGCCCAATACATTCTGGAACAGACCCGGTCCCAGATTCCACTGCTCCAGGATGGTCTTGGCAGGGCGGCAAACCGCCTGGCCGTGCTGGTGGGCAAACGTCCCGGCACCCTGCATGAAGCGTTGGCTGAAAAACATGCCATCCCCTGTATACCCCAGGAAGTTGTCATGGGTATTCCTGCCCGCACACTGCGCCAGCGCCCGGATATCCGCCGGGCAGAACGTGTCCTTGTCCGGGAAACCGCCCTGGTGGGAGTGGCCATGGCTGACCTGTACCCCCAGTTTCAACTGACCGGCACATTTGGTCTGGAAGCCCTGTCCGTCGGGAATTTTTTCAACAGCTCCAGCCGGTTCTGGGGGATCGGTCCCCGGGTCTCTTGGCGGCTTTTTGATGGTGGCAGGATCCGGCAGGCTGTTGCGGCCCAGTCCGCCCGCCAGGAACAGGCCATGATCGATTACCAGGCCGCATTGCTGACAGCCCAGGAAGAAATTGAAAATGCAATCCTGGCATTTGCCAAGGAACAGCTGCGCCGCGATTCCCTGGTCAAAGCCACGGCAGCAGCCAGAAATGCCGACCGCATTGCCAGAGACCAGTACCGGGCCGGGCTGGTGGATTTCAGCAATGTGCTGGATGCCCAGCGCTCACTACTTTCCTTTGAAGACCAGCTGGCCCAAAGCCGGGGTGCGGTGAGTGCCAACCTGGTGCGCCTGTACAAGGCTATGGGCGGCGGATGGCAGCATATGGCAGTTTTTGGGCCTGAATCAAATTTTTTTCAATGATGTCTCCAATTTTAACCGCATCCTGCAAATCCCTGTAGATGTTGTTGGATGCATCCAGGGGCATCTTCCACTCAGTGTATAAAATATTGTTTTCATAGTCATGTATGACAGCGGCAGACCGGGCAGATGGCAGATGAATCAATTGAATTTGAGAAAGAAAAAAACCTTCCCCAATTAAGTGATCCAGAATATTGGGAAGGCTATTGAGATGTGGGGCAATGACCACAAAAAGGACATCCTGCATTTCATAGGGATAGGTATCAAAACTTTTGATCCGTTTGGTGACTTGTGCCAGAAGGTGGGTGTCATCCCCACCATAGGCCCTGTCCCTGGGGCTCATATGTGCCAGGTAGCTGAATTTGCGCGGCATTGTTGCCACCAGGGCCGTGCAGGTTGCAACCCCCCAGGTTACAAGCAGCTCTGCATTCTGTGCTTTAAGAAATTCATCCATATCCACCCGCAGGGTTGTTCCTTTGGGTCGGGACAGGTAAGGCCGGTTTTCGCTGACGTCTGTGGGTGCATTTTGCAGCCAGGTTACCAGTTGATCATTATAATATTTTTTATGGTCTCTGTAATGGGCGGTGGTGATTTCATCTTTGTCTATTTTTGCAACCACCAGCCATTTTGTCCCGGAAAATTCAAATACTTCAAACGAGGTCAATGCGGTTTTGTTCCGGTAATCTGTGACAACAAGATGTCCCTTTCCATCCTGAAACTTTGTCTGGATGTTATGGTCATCAAGGTGCTGCTGCAGGATGGTTGAATGTCCTTTGAAAAAGGATTCCGTGAGCATCAAACCATCCTGGTTGACCAGAAATATTTCCCCGGTCTGTCCAAAGTCATCGGTGGAAGTAAACAAAGAATTGAGTTTGTTTACGGAACATTGCATTACGATCCATCCCACCTGGTCTCCGTTGCTCATTACCGGTTTTACAAAAAAAGCGGCAGGTTCAGCCGATGATCCGTAAAGGTAAAAATCAATAAATTTTTCTGTTGACGGTTTTTGGGAAATAACCGCTCCCAGTCTGCCGACGGCATCTTTGTTTTTGACCAGATTCACATGGATGTCTATTTCCTTTTTCAGGGTATAAAACGTGTTTCCATGAATATCAACAAATAAAAAATCATAAAAAACAAAATAGTTTTGAATATAATACCTGTCAAATTCATCCCGCATTTGGGCAATATCATCTGTCAAAGAAGGCGGTATCTTTTCCTGACGCGCGGCATTGAAGTAGTGCCGGTTCATTTCAAAAAAAGCAGTGACTTTTGGATCTGCTGCTGCTCTTTGCGCAACCCCTTCCAGCCGATTGACAAATCGTCTTAAATTCGTCACTTTTTCCCGGCGTTCATAGTCAAGCTTAATGAATGCCCAGTCATAAGGGCTTTTCTGAGAATAAACAGGCGCTGCAATCACCATAAGGGCAAAAATGATCAGAATGAGGTAAAAGATACAGGGCAGCAGAATCTCCCCCAAAATGGTTGATACTTTCATTTCTGCTGAATTGCTGGTGTTCGTGGCATGCTGGCCCATATATGGATTCCTTTATAGACTATGTTTTGAAAAGATCTCCGGTTATCTGATTAACGAATTTCCCGCACCATGCCAAGCATATTTTTCATTTTTGTCTTTTTTCATCAAGAATAAAGGTTGATTTTTAATCTGGGATTTAATAATTAAATGGCCCGGTAATCCGGGTCATTTATCTGTAAAAAAGAGAACAAATTTGATGAACAGCTCTGAAACATCTTCCCAGAAGAAGAATTCTGCGGTGTCTCTTTTTTTTGAAGGGGCAAAGGACACCTTTCCGCTGGTTGTGGGTGCGGTTCCCTTTGGTATTATTTTCGGGGCACTGGCTGACACGGCCGGGCTTTCCTTTGGTGCTGCAATGGGGATGTCCTTGTTTGTTTTTGCAGGATCTGCACAGTTTGTGGCCCTGGGCCTGGCAGCCTCAGGCACCCCGTGGCCCATGATAGTTGTCACCACCTTTGTGGTCAACCTGCGGCATATGCTATACAGCGCGACCATGATGCCTTTTTATAAGAATCTGCCCCATGCCTGGAAAATGGTACTGGCTTTTGGTTTGACCGATGAAACCTTTGCCGTGGCAGTCACCCGGTACAGCAAACATGATGGTGTAACCGGCAAGCGCTATTATAACCTGGGTTCCATGGTGTTTATGTACATCAACTGGAATCTGTGCACCCTGATCGGTCTTACAGCGGGAAAAACCTTTCCGGAAATATCCCGGTGGGGACTTGATTTTGCCATGCCTGCCACATTCATCGGCATTGTCATCCCGTATCTGGTTTCCAAACCCATGTGGGCAGCGGTGGTCACAGCAGGAACGGTTTCCATTGCCGCCCAGGGCCTTCCCCACAAGCTTGGTTTGATGGTGGCTGCGCTTGCCGGTGTTACAGCCGGGGTGGTGTGTGAAAAACTGTTCCGTGACAGAAAAAAGGGGAAATGACCATGTTTGGTACCGGCATACAATTATCTGAGATCTATATGGTTGCAGGTATGGCTGCAGTAACCTTTGGCATACGCTATATTCTTTTTCCTTTTTCCGGGCGGATGCAGTTTCCCGGACTGTTTGAAAAGGGTTTGAGTTATGTGCCTCCCGCTGTACTAACAGCCATCATAGTGCCCTCTGTGCTGATGCCGGATGGAAAAACCCTTGATCTGAACCTGGATAATCCCTATCTCATCGGCGCCATTGCGGCCTGTATCATCGGCGGGGTATTCAAAAACCTGCTCTTGACCATTGTTTTGAGCATGGTGGTTTTTCTGGGTGCCCAGTGGGCCTTTGCCATGGGATAAACAGCTGCCTCCAGGCCGAATCATATGGATGTCCGGTTTTGTAGACGCTACATGTGCTCCAGGATCATTGCCAGTTTTTTCTTTTCACCACGATAAATCTGGTGGGCGGTTTTCAGATCAATGCTTTCAAATGAAATGGTATCTCCCGGAGTGGCCTGGGCCACCTTTGGGATATCTGTGGAGATCACGGTGGCGATTTTGGCATATCCCCCCACGGTCTGCTCCACCAAAAGGATGATGGGCTGTTCATCCGCCGGGATCTGGATGCCGCCGGGCATGGAGGGTTCCGATACAATGCTTTTGGGCATGCCCGGTTTGATGGGAATCTTTTCTCCCTGCAGCCGGTACCCCATGCGGTCTGCCTTGGGGGTGACCATATATTGGGTCGTAAACAGGGTGGTTGCGCCCTGGTCAAAAAAGTCATCCTGGGGGCCGGGAACTGCGCGCAGCAGCACATGGGACGGATACTCCGGAACCAGTTTTTCCGGTACCACCCTGTCACGGTTCAGCAGGTCACCGCCATGGGCATCCAGGATATCGCCGGCCTGCAGGGACCTGCCCAGGAATCCGCCGAAACCGCCGCCCGCATAAGTGGAACAGGATCCCATGACCGGCGGAACCTTAATCCCCCCGGTGACGGCCAGACAGGCCCGGCAGCCGGCCTGGACCTGGGAAATGGTCAGCACGTCACCGGGCTTCACCCGGATGGACCGCCACTGCTCCTTGGGTTGGTCGTTCAGGGTGATGTCCATTTTTGCACCGGTGACAGCAATGTCCATGGATGAGAGAAATTTGAGGGACGGTCCCATGACCGTGATTTCCAATACAGCCCGGTTGGTGTCGTTGCCCACCAGCAGGTTGGCAGTGTCACAGGCAAAGGTGTCCAGAACCCCGCAGACAGGTACACCCATCTGCTGGAACCCGAACCTGCCTTTGTCCTGAACCGTGGTAAATCCGCCGGGGGCAAGTACTTCAAAAGCAGTCATCAGCGGGTCTCCTTTTGGGTCAGACGGTTATATTCAGATTCGGATATGGGCACAAATTTTATCTTATCCCCTGCCCGGTAAAGAAAGGGGTCTTTTTTCCCGGGTGCAAACAGGTTCAGGGGGGTTCTTCCGATGAGCTGCCACCCGCCGGGACTGGCAATGGGATACATGCCGGTCTGGTTGTTGGCAATGCCCACAGAACCTTTGGGTACGACCATGCGCGGGGTGTTCAGCCGGGGCGTGAACAATCTTTTATCCAGTCCCCCCAGAAAGGCAAATCCCGGGGTAAATCCTACCATATAGATCAGGTATTCCGGGGCCGCATGCACCTGGATCACCTGTTCCTGTGTCAGGCCGGAGTTTTTTTGAACATTGCCGATATCCGGACCGAACTCACCGCCATAACATACTGGAATTTCAACGATCCTGAATGTATTCGGATCCATTTCCGCCCGGCTGGTTTCCAGTTTTTCAACCAGCAGATACAAGCTGTCCGGATCGGTCTGTTCCGGGTCATAAATGAATAAAAGGGACCGGTAGGTGGGGATCACTTCCAGTATCCCTTCCGGCTTTTCTTTTTCCAGAACCCCGGCCATGGCCCGCACCTTTGCATTCACCTGCGGATCAATGCCGTCACCGAATTCCACCAGAAATCCTTTGTCACCGGCCAGACGGCAGACCGGTCTGTCATACACCTGTGCGGTCATAACGCTGATTTTTCCCCCATGGGTGTCACCTGCACCCCATTGGTTTCCAGAATGTTTCTGATGTTTTTCACCAGGGCCACAGCAGCCGGGTTGTCTCCGTGCACGCACAGGGAGTGCACTTCCAGATCGATGCGGCTGCCGTCCACAGCAATGACATATCCATTGGCCATGTCCAGGGCCCGCTGCGCCACTGTGTCCGGATCTGAAATAACCGCACCGGGCTGCTTTCTGGACACCAGTGTTCCTTCGGGGGTATAGGCCCGGTCCGGAAAGGCTTCATATGCCACCTTGAGCCCCAGCTCCGCCCCCATGCGCCGCATGGGTTCCCCTTTTTTGCCTGCCAGGGCCACAAACAAAAGATCCGGATCAATGGCCAGTATGCCTGCGGCAACCCCTCTGGCAACGGTATCATTTTCCACCGCATCCAGGTAAAGTGCCCCATGGGGTTTGACATGCTGCATTTTTGCCCCGTGGGCCCGGCAGAAACCCTGGAGGGCCCCTACCTGGTAGATGACATACTGCTGGATCTCGGTTTCCAAGCAGGCCATGTGCCGCCGGCCGAATCCTGAAAGATCCGGATATCCCGGATGGGCACCGATACCCACTTTTTTCTGCTGTGCCAGTTTCACGGTCTTGTCCATGACCAGAGGATCTCCGGCATGGAATCCGCAGGCAATATTGGCCGAGGTGATATGGTCCATGACCTCGGTGTCCATGCCGATGGTGTACGCACCAAAGCTTTCTCCCATATCACAGTTCAAATCGATGTGTTTCATGGTTCATTACCTTAAAAAGTTTTAGTTGGCTTTCATCAGGTTGGGCAGATACAGGGCGATATCCGGGAACACCGTTAAAATGGCCGTGGTCAGGAGCATCAAGAAGAAAAACGGCAGCGCATACCTGGCGATTTTCATGATGGGTTCTCCGGTGAGCCCCTGGATCACAAACAGGTTGAACCCCACAGGCGGTGTTATCTGGCTCACCTCCACCATGAGGATCAGATAGATGCCGAACCAGATGGGATCAAACCCGGCAGCCGTGACCATGGGCAGGGCAATGGGCAGGGTCATCACCACAATGGAAAATCCGTCCAGAAGACACCCCAGCAGGATGTACACCCCTCCCAGCAGAATCATGAGCATGTAAGGGGACAGATCCATCTGGGTAATGGCCTGGGTAATGGCGGCCGGAATGCCCAAAAACCCCATGACCCGGGACAAAAATCCAGCCCCCACCACAATGAGCATGATCATGGCATTGGTCTTCACCGCGCCCTTGAGGCAGTCAAACAAAACCTTTGCATTCATCTGCCGGTTGACAGCGGCAAAGACAAAGGCCCCGAACACCCCTAAAGCCGCAGCTTCCGTGGGGGTGGCATACCCGCCGTAAATACTGCCCAGCACCATCAGGATCAAAATAAACGTGGGGGCCAGGTCCTTGAGTCCCACAAACCGGTCTGCCCATGAATACGATTCCTGTGACCGGGGTGCGATTTCCGGATTCCGGATGCCCCGGTAAATGATATAAAAGGAATAGATCCCGGACAGCAGGAGCCCAGGCAGAATACCGGCCATGAACATTTTGCCGATGGACACCTCGGCCAGAATGGCATAGATGATCATGATGAGAGAGGGTGGGATAAGAAACCCCAGGGTGCCGGCCCCTGCCAGGGATCCCATGGACAGGCTTCTGTCATATCCGAGCTTGTCAAACTCCGCTAGGGTGATACGCCCCACCGTAGCAGTGGTGGCGGCGCTGGAGCCGGACACGGCGGCAAACAGGGTGCAGGATACGATATTCATGAGGAGCAGTCCGCCGGGCAGCCGGTAGAGCCAGGGCACCAGTGCCCGAAACAGCCGCTCTGATATCCCGGACCGGTACAGGATCTCCCCCATGAGAATAAACAGGGGCAGGGCCACATATTCCCATTTCTCAATGGTGGCCCACACCGAGGAGGCCATGTTGTTGCCTGCCGGCAAAGAGGAAAAAAAGGTCATGCCGATGAATCCAACAATAAACAGGGCAAATCCCACCCATACGCCGGCCGCCAGCAGCAGAAACAGGGCACCGAACACCACCACGGACATGAAAAAAAGATCAGCTTCCATTACACCACCTCCTCTTTGGTCCGGATGGCCTGCCAGGTTTTAACGGTGGTGGCAGCCAGCTGGATGAAGAACATGGCTGCCCCTGCCAGCATGACCGTCTGGGGAATCCAAAGCGGGGTGTTGGTGAGGGTACCGGAGGTGGAGTCATACCGCATGGCGGAGCCGACCATTTTAAACAGGTACCACCACAGATATCCCATAAAAACCGTGGTCACAAAGGTGGCGGCACAGGTGATGACCCGGGCGGCCGTGTCCGGTAAAAATCCCAGGATCAGAGTTATCCGGATGTGCCCTTTTTCCTTGAGGCAGTAACCCGCTCCCAGGAAAATAATGGCTGCCAGGCCGTAGGCACTGTATTCATCAGCTATCAATGTGGTTTTTTCAAACAGGTTCCAGAGGGTGATCTCCACCAGAATCAGCAGGGTCATCAATCCCAGCAGCACGGCTGACACGCCGGCTGTAATATCACTCAGCCGGTCCGACCATTTTACAAGGGTATTCATTGTATCTCCAAAAATTGTGGGAAGTGCCGGTCCAGGCATGGATATGCTGTTGTTTTATCATTGTCGACAGGACCATGCCTGGAACCTTAATGTACTATGCTGTTTTCTACCTGCCGGTAATTTTGTAATACTGGCCCAGAATAGCCTGGGCATCTTCACCGGCTTTCTTTGCCCATTCCGCTCTCAATGTTTCACCAACGGCATTGAGCTCGGCCCGGAATTTTGAGCCCACCGGATTGATGATCATGCCGTTTTCCACAAGGGTTGCCCGGCTTTTGCGGTCCATGTCGCCGGCCAGGTTCCACATCTCATCTTCCATTTCAGCGGCGATCTCCAGGACAATGTTCTGGGTATCCTTGTCCAGCTTGTTCCAGGCATCCAGGTTCACATTGATCATGTTCACCGGACCCACAATGTTGATGGGGGTAAAGTATTTGAGCACTTCCCAGGCATTGGCATCCACGCCGGAGGGTGAAGAGGTGTACATGGAGTCCAGGAGCCCGGCTTTCATGGCAGGGTATACTTCGGAGAAGGGCATTTTTCTGGCGGCAATGCCGGTGGCGTTGCCAAAGGCCAGACCGGTGCCGTCATATACCCGCATTTTCAGCCCCTTGAGGTCTTCGGCAGAGGTGATGGGCCGTTGGGTATAGATGCCGGAGAAGGGCCATACAGAGGTATACAGGGTAATCTGGTTAAACCGTTTGAGGTGTTTGGCATATACCGGCTTGGACAGCTGGTACAGCAGGCGCTGTTCAAAGCCGTTGGTGGAAATAAACGGCTGGGCTGTCAAAGCCAGTACCGGGGCGTCTCCTTCCACCATGCCGGTGGGGATCTCTGCAATGGCCAGCTGGCCTTCGGCCACGGATCGCAGCAGTTCCGGTCCCTTGAATCCCAGCGAGGCCCCGGCATGCAGCACAATGTTCAACTCACCGTTGGTGGCCTCGGCCACAGCATCGGCAAAGCGCTGGGCACCCTGGGAATGAAAATTGCCGGCAGGGTAGTTCAGGTGCAGGTCCCACTTGGTCTGGGCCAGGCCTGTGCCTGCCAGGACCAGAAAAAACATAAGACCGGTTAAAATGACTACTAATTTTTTCATCTTTCTCTCCTTTTTTGGGGTAAGTAAACCAATATGTCAGCGTTTTCACGCATGGAACATCCTGTCAGGAGGTCATAAACACAATAATTCTTTGCCTGAACGTCAGTATATGTTCTGTAATCAGCTGCTTTGCCCCCTCGGCATCTTTTTTTGCCAGGCTTTTTATGATCTGGTCATGTTCATGAAATACCGACTGGTAATGGGTTTTCAATGGCCTTTTTGGGTCGATAATATTGTCATAGGACAGGTAAGACAGCCGTTTGGCCTCACTTCTGATGTCCTTTGCCGCCCGGATAAGAAACTCGTTCTGGGAACACCTGGCAAAATGCATGTGAAATTCATGGTTTGCCTCCACCAGGTCAAACACATCATTGGCCATGATGGCTTTTTGGGCCCAGAGATTGGCTGTTTTCATTTTTTCCAGAAAAACAGTGCAGTCCTTGTCCACGGCAATATCCACAATCCCCAGTTCGATCAGCTTCATACTTTCAAACATCGCCTTGGTGTTCTGCAGGGTGATGGGCCGGACAATCACCCCTTTTTTGGGATGGGATTCCACCATTTTTTCGCCGTGCAGCCGCACCAATGCTTCCCGGATAGGGGTTCGGCCGATGCCAAGATCTTCCACTAGCTGGTTTTCCTCCAGGTGCTGGCTGGGCTGGTATTCCAGGCAGATGATCTTTTTCACCAGGGTTTCATAGGCTTTTACAGCCAGGGGCTGTTTGGGAATTTTCTGTACTTTTGCCGGGTTCCCCATATTACGATGCCCTCTGTATCATTACAATAAATGGTGTGGCCAATAAAAATATACTTGACATAGATTCAAAATATATGTCAAGTATTTTTGTAAAAATAAAATGCGGTATTCAACAGCGAGATAATACAAAAAAGGAGATATAATCATGGACAACACCATTCACACTGTCACCTCACCGGTCATGGGCACTTTTTACCGGTCATCTGCACCGGATGCGCCCCCGCTGGTGGAAACAGCTGACAGGAACCGAGGGTGAGGTAAATGTTGTATTGCTTGAGGATATATTTGACAGAATCGTTTCAAAGGCCTCGCTTAATTGAGTAGCATTGCTTGCGGTGTAATATTCTCCTCCGCCCCAATCTGCGGTATTTTCTAAAAGAGTCTGGTCACTTTTAAAACCTATTGTGTAAGTAGTGATATATTGTTTTGAGTAAGTCGTTCCAGTTCCAACATCAGGAAGAATATCTTGTTCATAAATTTCTTTGGCAATCTCATCGAGTCTTCCGTTGCTGTTTGTATCTCCTGGTGCATAACTTGGAAATTTTTCATCTACAGTAGGAGCTCCATC